>CAZUFJ010000019.1:0-7368 GCA_964619805.1 uncultured Candidatus Peribacteria bacterium
GCAGCTCCTGCAGGAAAGCGTTCGTACGCGCAATAACTACTGTCGTGGGTTCATCATTCGCAGAATGCTGCAAAAGGCACAAAGTGGAGATCTGCTCGCGATGTCTGTTGCTCAGCATGTGTTTGATGACAATGGAAAAGAAAAGGGAAATTCACCGTATCTCGATAATTATATTAAATACGTTCAGGAATATTTGGAGCAAAAGTACGGGACGAAGGACGAATTTAATAAGATTAGTGAGCAAACTCGACTCGAACATGCACTCGCACAGGCTGAGTTATCGGCGAGCCTGCGCTTAAACTTGAACGAAAGTAAGAGTGCGATTGCAAAAAACCAAAGCCTTACGAAGGATATCGCCGCTCTTGCGGCGGAGCTCGGCAAAAATCAAACGCGCCTTGCGCAGGGGACACTGGAAGAATCTGGTTCGCTTGTAGAGGAAGCGAAGAAACTCCAAAAACAAATTCTCGAACTGCAAAAAGAACAGGCAGAGGTGGTGAAAAGAATGGCGTTCTTCAATGGAATGAGATTTGAAATCCCAGGACAGAACGTATCCATGCTGAGCGTCGCGCAAGAACGATTGCAGCAAAATAAACACACAGACTTCTCAATTGCTGATGCAGATCCCCTCACAGGAGAATATCGCCACCTGTTATCCAAGATTGCAAAAGCAACACAAAACACGCCTCAAGAATATGATTTCTTTATGAAGCGTGGCGAGCAATTGCACACCACGATTGCGATGGCGGCAAGACCTGGCGGAAGCCTCCAATATGCACCGGTACACTACGAGGCACTGAAGGAATATGCCTATCTGCTGGAGTCACACCCAGACATGGACATGGGTGGTGACGTGCGAGAATCCATTTGGAGCCTACCTACCATGGGATGGCAAACGTCCTACCTCGGACAAACCCATCCGTATAAAGCACAGTATGAAGTGGTGCGAACAAAGGTTATTGAAAATTTCAAAAATGCGGACAAGTTGAAATACAAATTCTATCCGCTTAATAAAGAAAAGGATCGTCCGTTCGCAACCAATATTGTTTTGGAGCGCCGGGCAGAGGAGAACCTCTATATCTCGAGTCCAAATATTACCGTGACGGTCGACGGTAAAGAGTTTGAACTCCATGCAGATACAACAAACACAGTATTCGCGACACCGCTCGGAACATTCCTGTGGTGGGGCACGCTCCACCCAGAGAAAAATTGGACATTCAAGCCAACGAAAACCGGAAAATTCCACGTGCGAAGCCAGAACGAGCTTGGCGTCGATCAGCCGGGCATATGGTGCACGATCGTAGATAAGAAAACCAATACTATTGAACTCTCTGAAGATGAAGATTCATTTGAATATCCCTACCGATTGATGGGCGCTCGTATCGTCCTCAAGGACGGAAGAGTCGTTGAAAATAAGAATTTTTTCCCAGCTGCTTTGGCAGCAAATGATCCCATCAGAAACTACCTCACGTTCAAAAAAGATACGGTGCCTGGAAAGAAGCTCGATAAAGCTGGGCATTACATCCCCGAGTTCCGACACTGGGTGATCGAATCAGTTTCCGTCGAAAAACGTGCAGAAGTCGAGCGCATTGAATTAACTTCTATTGATGCACCAGACAAAGAAACGACGATCCTGCGCTTCAAGAAAGAAGAAAAGAAGCCCGAAGCAAATCCGCCCACAACGGATTCTGTTGGACGTCCCCTAGCGCAGAACTAAAGCAACACCCCAACCGTGCTCTTCAGCGCGACACCGACGCCATAGGCAACAGCCGCAGTGACTGCACCGATGGCGAGGATTTCGAGTGCGCCGCGGATCAGGCGCTCGCGTGTGACGTAACTGCGCGTGATACCGAGGAGCAGAAGCGACGCGAGCGTGCCGAGGACGGCGACGGGAAACCGCTGCTCGCGGAGGATGCCGAAGATATAAGGAAGGAGTGGCACGATGCCAAACACGACGAACCCGACGAACGTGATGAGACCGTGAACAATCGGACGCTCCGAGGATGTGCGCGTAAGCCCGTGCTCCTCCAGCATCATCGCCTCCGCGAAGCGGTCTGGCTCCGCCGTGACGATCGCAACCGCACGTTCCAGATCCTGCCCGGCAAAACCCTTCGCTGCATATGCTTCGCGAATTTCCTCGCGCTCCAATTCCGGATCCGTTTCGATCTCGAGAAGTTCTTCTTTCTTGAGCCGCTCGTATTGGTCGAGCTCTGACTTGAGTGACAGGAACGCGCCCGCGCCCATCGAGACCGCATCGGCAAACAAGTTCGCAAACCCGAGGATCAGGACGACGTAGTGCGGCAGATCGGCGCCGAATGTCCCCGCGACGATTGCGAATGTCGTAATGATGCCATCGTGCCCGCCGTAGACAATGTCCTGAATGTACGGCCCAAGCCGATGCCCATGCAGCTCGCTTTGACGATGCTCCCGCAATCGTTCTTTTAAATCAGCATTACTCATAGGGAACAGTGTAGTGGATGAAGGTATCGAAGGTAAGGAATGTAAAGAAGGCATAAAAGGTACTATTGCCTTCCTTACGTTCAATACTTTCCTTACCTTCCTTACTTTCCACACTTCTCTATACTTCCTCTATGTCCAGACTCGCATCACAAGCAACGGACTTCCCTCAGTGGTATCTGGACGTTATTAAGGAGGCGGATCTTGCCGAGCATGCCGAGGTGAAGGGCTGCATTATTTTCAAGCCCTATGGGTATGCGATATGGGAAGCCGTGCAGGCGGATTTGAATCAGCGCATCAAAGCGCTCGGCGTGGAAAACGCGTACTTCCCGCTCCTGATTCCGGAATCCATGATCCTCAAGGAGAAGGAACACGTGAAGGGCTTCGTCCCCGAGTGCGCAGTCGTCACGCATGGCGGTGGAAAGGAATTAACAGAGAAGCTCTACATCCGCCCGACGAGCGAGACCGTCATCTACACGGCCTTTGCAAAGTGGATCAAGAGCTACCGCGATCTGCCGCTTCGGGTAAACCAATGGGCGAACATCGTCCGGTGGGAAATGCGCTCACGGCCGTTCCTCCGCACACTGGAATTTTTATGGCAGGAGGGCCACACGGCACACGCGACAAAGGAAGATGCGGATGCAATGGTCGAAGCGGCGCTCCAGATGTACGCCGATTTTGACCGCGCGATGCTCGCGATCCCCGTGATGACCGGCCGCAAACCGGACCACGAGAAATTCGCGGGCGCGCTCTATACACTCAGCACCGAGGCTCTCGCGCGCGATGGCAAAGCGATCCAAGCCGGCACATCACACAACCTCGGCCAAGGATTTTCCGAGGCGTATGGCGTGAGCTTCTTGAATGAAGAAGGAAAGGCAACCCTCCCCTGGATGACGAGCTGGGGGCTTTCGACCCGCATTATCGGAACGATGATTGTTGTGCACGGCGATGAAAAGGGTTTACGCATTCCGCCGAACATCGCGCCGATCCAAGTCGTGATTGTGCCCATCTACAAAACAGATGCAGAGAAGGCAGAGGTCTTGAAGGCCGCGAAGGATCTGGCCGAGAAACTCTCGCCACTGCGCGTGAAGCTCGATAACCGCGAGGAAAAATCACCAGGGTTTAAGTTCAACGAATGGGAGGTAAAGGGCGTGCCGCTCAGACTGGAGCTCGGCCCCAAGGACCTCGAAAAGAAACAGGTGATGCTTGCGCGCAGGGACACGGGTGCAAAGGAAGCGCTGCAACTTACATCGTGCAATGCCGAGGGTCTCAAAAAAATTCTTACGGACATTCAAGCATCAATGCTTTCCCAAGCGGAAGCGCACATGAAGACACACACGCACCATGCGGAATCAATGGCCGATCTTACAAAGCTGATCGACGGTGGCGGAGGATTTGTGTGGGCACCGTGGGATGGCACGCTTCAGAGCGCGAACATGGTGAAAGACAAAACGAAGGCAACGATCCGTTTACTAGGCGATGCCACGAAAGCAAAAGGAAAGAAAGATCCGATTTCGGGCAAGCCCGCGACAGAGACGGCGCTCTACGCAAAGGCTTATTAATACATCATCTATGTGCCAGCGCACGTTGCGTACGTGCGATTGCATAGCTTGTGTTATTTCTAATTTCTTGTTTTAATAATTTCACGTATGGCAAACAGTTCTGAATCACTCTTGGCGGACATCCTTAAGGAAGGGATTTCCGAAGGTGACCTCACAATGGAGGTTCCCGGCGGTCGCGAATACCGTTTCGGAAACCCGAGAACGGAACCACATGCTCGTTGGATCATCCGGGACACGCAACTATGCAGCGATCTCATCAGAAACCCGACGTATCATCTCGGCAATGGATACGAGCAAGAGCGCTACACCGTCGAAGGAGGAACGCTCGTCGATTTCCTCGGTATCTTCCTCAGGAACAACGCTCGCCAGCGCGTCGAAGCATCCTCCATGAAATGGCGCGTCCTTGTTCACTGGCTCCTGCGTTCGGGGCAGCATCTCACGCGCGCGATCGCGGAACGCAACATCAATCACCACTACGATGCGGGCAATGATTACTATGAGCTCCTCTTGAGTGAGGACATGGCGTACAGCTGCGGGTATCAGTGCAAGCCGGAGGATTGCATCGAACAGATGCAGGCACAGAAGAACGAACTCATCTGCCGCAAGATCGGGCTCTATGACCTTGTGCCGGAGCGGCGTCGCGTCGCGGATGTTGGTTGCGGATTTGGATCCACGTCACGATACATCGCGAAGAATTTTTCAGGCGCCAGCGTGACCGGAGTCACGCTCAGTCGCGAGCAAGCTCTTTGGGGAAAAGAACGCGCGGCGGCGGAGGGTCTCTCTTCTCATGTGAACATCATGCGTGGAGATTATCGGGATCTTCGGGGGCAGGATCCCGCTGTTATTTCCATCGGCATGGCTGAGCATGCGTACAACAATCCTCGAAAGCAGAGTCACGATCACGGATACGATGAACTGACCGGAACATTGAGCTCTCTCACGGAAAACGGAGGCACGCTCCTCATCCAAACGATCAGCACGACGGATGAGCCCAATCAGCCGACCGATGATTACTTCGCGAAGCGCATCTTCCCCGGCGGGCGTCTGCCGAGACCTGGAGAAATCGTCACCGCAGCGACGCGGCAGAATCTCATGCTCCTCCATGTGGAAAATTGGAGAGGACATTACGCGGAGACACTCCGCCACTGGAGCGCAAGCCTCGATAGAAACGAGGAGCAGATTTCCAGGTCCTATAGTCCTGCGTTCGTGCGAAGCCAGCGCTATTACCTGAACGGAAGTGAAGCGGGTTTCCGGCACGGTAATTTGCATCTCTATCAATATCTGTTCGCCAAGGGTGACCGATGGCAAGATCATGTCCCGCGCGCGTTCGATTTCGGCGATCCTTCTGTGCCGCACCACACTGTATAATGTACCGAGGCTCAAAAGCATCATGTGCTACAATCCCTCGTATGACCTACGACGATTTTCGAGCCCTGTGTGAGCGACGACGCAGCATCCGCTACTTCGCGGATAAGCCAATCTCGCAAGAAGAAGTTCTGAAGCTTGTGGAGCTCGCCCGCCTGGCACCGAGTGTCGAGAACCTGCAGCCGTGGCATTTCCACATCATCTTCAATAGAGATCTGCGACACAAGCTGATGAAAGCGAGTTGCTACGGAAACTTTGTCGAGGGCGCGGGTGTCTTCATCGTCGTCACGACCAAAAGAGATCTGGAACATGCCGCTGCGGAACCCGTATGGAACACGCGCGAGTTGGAATGCTCCTGCATGGCCGCGATGACGAACATCCTGCATGGTGCGACGGCCATGGGCCTGGGTTCCTGCTGGGTTTCACTCCATCGCGGCGAAGCGCTGGAGATCCTCAACCTACCGGATGAAGAAACCGTCGTCGGAGGCCTCATGATCGGACACTACCGCATGGGAGAAGAAGAACCCGGCAGCGGCCATCGGCGAAAGCCGCTCAAAGAGATGGTTACCATTCATGAGGACATGAATGTTCCAGGCCTCCTAAAAAAATGAAGTGCAAGATTGAAAAAATAGTATAGTGTACATTTGTACACCTTTGGTCACTCCTCTATGATGCGGCGTGTGACTCCGATGAGTGCTGTTTCCAGGCGATTGACTCCTTGCCAGGAAAAAGGACTCGATGTTCTCGCGCGCCAGGGCAATGTGTTCCTCACGGGAGCCGCCGGAACGGGAAAGAGCTTCCTGCTCTCCGAGTACCTGGCCGGCAAAGCATCCGCGGAGTTCCCCGTCGTTGCGAGCACGGGAGCGGCGGCGGTCCTCGTCGGCGGCAGAACATTTCATAGTTTCTTCGGCCTCGGCATCCTGGAGGGCGGTGTTGCGGCGACGGTTGCGCGGGCGCTGCGCAGTGGGAAATTACTCTATCGCCTGCAGCGCGCGTGCTGCGTGGTGATTGACGAAATCTCCATGCTCTCGGGCGCGATGCTCCTGGCAGCGGAGCAGATCGCGCGTCGCGCGCGTGAGACGGATGAACCCTGGGGCGGGCTCCGCATCATCGCGGTCGGCGATTTCGCGCAATTGCCGCCCGTGACGGCCTCCGACCAGGCGAAAGATTGGGCATTTCTGCATCCGGTATGGAAAGAGAGCGGGTTTCAACCTGCGCTTCTTTCGACCGTCATGCGGACGCAAGATCCGAAGTTTCTCACGATCCTCAATGATGTGCGCGAAGGCATCGTGAATGACGATGTGCGCGCATTCCTCGACGAGCATACGGTGCGTGCGTCGGGCACCGAGGAGGCGACGCGCCTTTATCCGCATCGCGCGCAAGCCGAGAAATTCAACCAGGAGCGGCTCGGACAGATCGGCAGTCCTCTGCGCACGTTCGAAACGCAATACGTCGGCAAGGAGCGCGACATCGAGGCCGCGAAGAAATCCTTTCCGATCCCCGAGGTGCTGTATCTGAAGGAGGGCGCACTCGTGATGATGCGCAAGAACGATGCGTCCGGCGAGTACCGCTACGTCAATGGAACACTTGGTCATGTGCGTGGCATCTCGGAGGAAACGCTCCACATTGAACTCACATCCGGCGAGCGGATCGACGTCAGTCCCGACAAATTTTCCTGCCTCAACGGTGATGGACAAGAGGTCGCCGCCGCGTGGAATTTTCCCGTGACGCTCGCGTGGGCAACCACAATTCACAAAGCGCAGGGCGCTTCGCTCGATCGAATAATCGTGAACCTGCACGCACTTTGGGAGCCGGGCCAAGCGTACGTTGCTCTCAGCCGCGTGCGCTCGGGCGCGGGGCTCCTGATCGAGCGCTGGAGTGCATCCTCCATTCGCGCAGAACCTCTTGTGACCGAGTTCTATAACGGCCTCGCGGATCAGGCGCTGAAATACGTTCCGCGTCCGTTCTTCGACGCACCGAAGCGCAT
>CAZUFJ010000020.1:0-8895 GCA_964619805.1 uncultured Candidatus Peribacteria bacterium
GATAGGCAGAAAGGTCAGGAAGGGCGGAAACGTAGAAAGCTCCTCGTGTCCGGAGGAGTAGTTATGAAACTCTCGTTCCCCTGCTGGGGCTGGATTTCCCACCTTCTTCTGGGGCTTGCACTGAGGAGCGAAGCGACGAAGGGTTGGGGGACGCGTATCGGGCCAGTTCCCACGCGTCACTCTTGATAGGCGGTGATGTAAACCTACTGTACCGTAACGGTTTCTTCGGGGCAAGGATCAGTATGCTGCAGAACCTCAGGCTGTTCCAACGACACGGGCATGAGCGGCGAGTTTTCCGTCGGCTGAACAAACGCCATTGCCGAAGAACCACTCGCTTTCTGCAAGTAATGAAGAGCACTATTCACAACGCTTTGCTGAGAAAGAGGGGCTAACTCCAACCGGCCCTCCATTTGGGCTTTGCGATTCGGATTCCTGTAGCCGGTTTCGAAACTGCTAACCATTAACCTTTAAATTACCCGCTTTTTTCTCAAGATCAAGATTTTTCTTTTTCCCTCTCAATCCTAATTCCTTACTCCTACATCCTCGTCTACACTTCTTCCTCCATGCACGATACGCCACTCACGCTCACGGCGGCACATCCCTTCAGCTTCGTGCTGTTTGGTGCATCGGGGCATTTGGCAACGCTGAAGCTGTACCCCGCGCTCTACACGCTCGCGATCAAGAAGAGGCTTCCGGAGAAATTTGCAATCGTCGGCTATGCGCGCACCGCGATGGACCAAGATGCATTTCGCACACTCGTCGCCGATGCGATCCGCAAAAACATGATCGAGGTGAATGAGGCGAAACTCGCCGCATTCCTCGGGCATGTTCACTACAATGTAGGGCAATATGATTCGGTGGAGGATTTCCGTGGACTGCAGAAATTTTTGCAGAAGCTCGAAGGAAAGGACGAAAGCGTCGTGCGGCTCGCGTACCTTTCGATTCCTCCGCAGCTCTTTGCCGATGTGCTTCGAAATCTGTGCGACAGCAACATTCACGATGGCAAGCATCCGTTTCGCTGCATCGTCGAAAAGCCCGTGGGGCACGATATGAAGAGCTTTGAGGAGATTCGCAGCGAACTCAAAGAATGTTTCCGCGATGAGGAAATTTTTCTGCTCGATCATTATCTGGGCAAAGAGTCTGTGCGCAATATTTATTATCTTCGCTCCGCAAACCCCGTCTTTGAGCGGCTCTTCAAGCACACGCTGATCCAGCACGTGGAAGTCGCGGCGCTGGAACCCGCAGGGATCGAAGGGCGTGCCGGGTACTTTGAGCATACCGGGACACTGCGCGATATGTTCCAGAGCCACCTGCTCGAGATGTGTGCACTGCTCACGATGCGTTTGATTGAAGAGGGAGAATCATTCCGCGAGAGCAGGCAACAGGCGCTGGAACAACTTGCGTTTCTGCCAAATGGAACAATGGAGGATACCGTGTTACAGGGTCAGTACGGGCCGGGGGAAGCGAAGGGCAAGAGAGTGCCGGGCTACACGGATGAGGAAGGAGTTTCCAGAGATTCGCGGACGAACACATACACCGCGATGAAGATTTTTTCCGGCATGCCGCGATGGGAAGGAATTCCTTTTTTCTTGCGATCAGGCAAGAGACTCACGAAAAAGGAGACGCGCATCTCGATTCTGTTTACTGCGCCGGAGATCGCGGCGCCGGGCATCCGTCCGAATCGCTTGGATATCATGCTGCAGGGTGAGGCTGGCATGCGCCTTCACTTGCAGACGAAGCTTGGCGGATCAGAGCCTGCATTTCGACCGCTCATTTTGGAAGACCCACTCGTCTGCGTGGGGGATTGCTTGCCCGAACACGCGATTTTGCTTCTCGAAGCAATCAACGGAAAGCAACAATGGTTCCTCCGCTTCACGGAAGTGGAGGTGAGCTGGAAATTGCTCGATCCCATGCAAACGTATTTAGATAAAAAACAGACGCCGCTCTCTCTCTATCCCGCCGGGTCGGAAGGACCGAAAGAAGCGAATGCGTGGATGACACGTCACGGTACTTCCTGGTTTTGATATGCCTTTGTATACCTTGATAGAAACGACCACAAATGATGCATTTGTGCGTAGCGCGGTTGTCTATCTCCGTGAACATATACACACGGCAATTGCGGACCACGGAAGTTGCATCATCGGGCTCTCCGGCGGATCAACACCAACGCTAGTGTACGAAGCACTTGGGAAAGAAAAAATGGATTGGTCGCGCGTGCATTTATTTCTTCTCGATGAACGCTACGTTCCTGCAACCGACAAAGACAGTAATCAAACAATGATTCGTGAAACGCTCCTCAAGAACGCAACAGTGCCAGAGGCAAACATTGTTTTTCCCGATACTGCGCTCCCTATCGAAGAGTGTACAAAACACTACGGCATGGCGCTCCGCGCGCAGTGGGCAGAGCACCTGCCGGAAGTCGCAATCCTCGGCATGGGCGACGATGGCCATATCGCCTCGCTCTTCCCGCCACTCAGTGACGTAGCTCTTGGCGATGAACGCCTTGTGATTCATACAACCACTCCTTCGACAGGCTCAGGGCAGGCTGATCGTTTCGCGGTTCATGATCGCATCAGCGTTTCTCTGAATGCAATTGCCGCTGCAAATGCGCACCTTTTTTTACTGAAAGGAGAAGCGAAGAAACGTGTGTGGGAAGAGATGATGGAAAGTAAAGAAGATGAGCGACGATGGCCGGCGAAGAGAATCATTGCAAGCGCACCCACGGAGGTTGTCATTCTTGGCTGAGGAAAAGGGAGAAAGGGCAGGAAAGAAAGAAAAGGCAGGAAGGGCAGAAAAGGAAGAAAGGGAAGAAAGGTTCCACGCCAAAAGTCGTCGTGACGTTTCTGCCTCTTATGCCCTTTCTCCCTTTTCTGCCCTTCCTTCCTTTCCTGCCCTCTTTACCCCCACTCCCCAATTTCCTTGAAATGCTCGATCTCTTTGCCGACGACGCAGACTAAATCCAAACGGAACGCACCCTCGTAGGCATGCCTCGTGATCCAGCGCGCGATGCCGCGGCGAAGCTTGCGGCGCTTGTGAAACCTTGCATTCGTCTCTGGGGAAAAATCCAAGGAAGGCATTGATCGCGTTTTGACTTCGATGAATACAAGAACTTTGTCGAGGGGGTCAAATGCGATGATGTCAATCTCATCTCTGTCGACGCGGACATTGCGATCACGGATGCGATAACCGAGGCGGCGCAGGTAGCGAGCGGCCATGTCTTCGCCCTCCGCACCAACGCGCAGGTGTGCGGGTCGATCCGCATCGCGAGTGCCGGACCAGAAGAGGGAACATTGCACCTCCTTAATAGTGGCAGAGGGGAGGGCCCAATGGAGCATCAAGGTGTACGAATGTCCACATCTTCTTCTTGCTCCAGAGATGGTGTACTAAAGTACACTCTCCGTGTCCCTCCTCCTTATCTTCCCATGCTGACCCAGCTCACATCCTTCGCAACGCTTGGCTTAAAGAGCGAACGTATCACCGTCGAAGTTGCATCGACGCTTGCCGGTGAAGGCGGCGCGATGTTCATCGTCGGACTCGGCGATACCGCCGTGCAGGAGAGCAAGCAACGTGTACGGATGGCAACACGTTCGAGTGGGTATCGGTTTCCAACAGGGCGCGTGATCACCGTGAATTTAGCCCCGGCGGACATCAAGAAAGTGGGGCCGCGCTACGATTTGCCGATTGCGCTCGGTGTCATCATCGCCCACGACCTGGTAGAAATGCCCGCGGAAAAAATGCAGAGCATCGCATTCATGGGTGAACTGGCACTTGATGGATCCTTGCGACACGTATCCGGCGTTCTATCTGCAGCGATTGCCTGTCGCAAGCTTGGAATAAAAACGCTCGTCGTTCCCGCAGTGAATGGCCCCGAAGCCGCACTGATTCCGGAGCTTCAGATCATCGCCCCGGAAACTCTTACGGAACTCATTGAGATTTTGATGGGTGAACGCGAACCAGCACCCATTGCACCGCCCGCCAGCAACCCCGTACGCAGTTTGGGTGATGAAGTGGATTTCGCCGATGTCCGCGGGCAAACGGCTGCGAAACGCGCGCTCGAAATCGCCGCGGCGGGCGGGCACAACGTTCTGCTCTCCGGCGCTCCGGGGTCAGGAAAGACGCTTCTCGCACGTGCGTTCCGTGGCATTCTGCCGCCGCTCACGCAACAGGAAGCGATCGAAGTGACGCAGATCTATTCCGTTGCGAATCTGCTTCCCAAGGACGCACCGCTCCTGCGCGATCGTCCGTTTCGCTTGGTCCATCACACCGCCAGCGGCGTCTCGATCGTGGGCGGCGGGCAGACGCCGGGGCCGGGCGAGATCAGCCTGGCGCACCGCGGCGTTCTCTTCCTTGATGAAATCGCGGAGTTCCCCGCACAAGTGCTCGAAGTGCTGCGCCAACCGCTGGAGGATCGAACGATCACGATCAGTCGAGCACAGGGGAGCGTCACATTCCCAGCGGATTTTATCATGGTCGCGGCGATGAACCCGCCGCAGTGGAGCGCGGGATCCGCGCAGAAGATCCGTAGGCGCATCAGTGCGCCGCTTCTCGACCGCATCGATCTGCGCGTCGACGTGCAGCCCGTGCAGATCAAGGATCTACAGAGCAAATCACGCGTCGTCGGAGAAAAAACGGCGACGATTCTCGCACGAGTGGAGTCCGCTCGCCTGCGCCAAGCCGCGCGCTTTAGGGGTCTCACCATTCGCACGAATAAAGAAATGGGTGTGAAGCAGATTGATGCGTTGTGCCCGCTCGATGCTGCATCCGAAAAATTACTCTTAAGCGCCGTGGATCACTTAGGGCTCTCTGCTCGCGGCTACCACCGCACGATCAAGGTCGCGCGTACGATCGCCGACCTGGCAGGCGAAGACACCGTAGGGACGCCGCACATCGCCGAGGCATTGCAGTATCGGCAGACGCTCGGTGAGTGACGCGAATCTTTGTATGCTTGGTGCAAGCGAGCGCGCTAAAAAATTACCGATCCGTTTCGGTCAATAAACCGCATCTCCACATCCAAAGGTTCTCGCACGGTCTCCTGGATTTTTTTGACGACAGAGATCGCATCGGCAAACGTCGCCCGGCCGGCATTGAGGAGGAAGTTCGCGTGCTTTTCGGCGACGTGAACGTCGCCAATGTTCAATCCGCGTAAGCCCGCAGCGTCGATCAACTTCCATGCGGGAGTAACGCCCACCGCCTTGAAGCAGGAGCCTGCGGTTTTTACATGCGGCTGCGTTTCAATTCTTTTCCTCAGAAGCCGTTCGATGTTCGCTTTCACTTCGGCCTCGGATCGACTTGGCACGTGGAGTACCGCTTCCCAGAGGATGAGGTGCCCCTTCATTTGTTTGAAAATACTTTCGCGATAGCCGAAGCGACATTCCTCCTGCGTGAAGGTTTTCCACGCACCATCATGGTAGAACGTGACCGATTCAACGAAGTTTCCGATCCAGATGCCCTGCAGCCCCTGCCCTGCGTTTCCAAAGATCGCGCCGCCGAGCGTCCCCGGGATGCCCGCGAGCGCCGACAGATCCAAATTTTTTTTTGCGAGATTATTGAGGAGGCTTCCGAGCATCGCGCCCGAGCCAGCCGTCACGCGATGTTCGTCGGTCGTGAGTGTTGCGTTTTTGGGGCGAACGACGAGCGCCTCGATAATGCCGTCCGCAAAGACCGTGTTCGACCCACCACCGAGGGCATGGAGCGGCATGTTTTTCTCTGCGGCGAATTTTGAAGCTTCTTCAACGTCATCCTTTGTCGCAAGCTCGGCAAAATATCTGGCCTGGCCGCCGATGCGCATCGTCGTCTTTGCGCCGACGTTCACGAGTTCCTGGAACAATCGTTCGTTGGGATTCAAAGCATCACAGATGTGCGTATCCTCCAGACTTCCCTATCTTTTTTTAAGAAGAAGCGGCCGCGACTGGTCACGCTATCGGTCGTCCATTCCGCATCAACGACCGCTTCACTGTCATTGGCCTCCAGTGTTTCGAACTTCATGGACGCAAGATCAACCTTTGTATGCTCATTCGTGATCTGCATACCGCATGCGCGCCACACATCAACATTCGTTGCGATCAACTGTCCTTCGGGAGTGAGATAGGAACGGTCGTTCTTCTGATATTCCTCGAGCTTCGGCGTCATCTCATCAATGCAGTTGCACGTTTCCATGGAGAGCGGATCTTTCTCTTTCTCCTCTTGCGCCGTCTTCGCTCGTTCACAGTAGTAGGGGTGCTTCGATGCATCGCCCTCCGCGAATTTATCGAAGAAACAGTACACCGCCTTCTGCTGCGCGTCTTTCGGTTCACCAGCAACACTTAATTCCGTTCGCTTCGTCGTCGGCGCCTCATCAGACGCAGTGTTCGGCGTTGTCTGACTCGCGGCACAGGATGCGAGGAAGAGCGCGGAGGCAGCGGCTGCGAGGAAGAGAGACGTACGCATACGAGAGAGGGAGAATAACAAGACATACGGTAGCGCGAAGCGCGTAGCCGGTCGAGATCCTCAGGCTTTCAACCTCCGAAGCGTCTCTTCCTTCCCAAGAGCCGCGGCGACTTCGTACGCGCCTGGGCTAAAGGGGCGTCCGGTGAGCGCGACGCGCAGCACCCAGAGCACTTGTCCCCGCTTCCATCCATGGCTTTCCATCGCAGCATCGAGTGCGGCCGTGAGTCCCGGGACAGACCAATCGTTCAGGGGCTTCAGGGTGGCCTCCATGGCCTTCAGGATCTGTGGCACAAGCTCCGGCGTCACCTTCTGCTTGGGATTTGCGATCTCCTCAGGTGACACGCTGGGACGCCGGTAGATGAATGCGAGCATATCCGGTGCCTCGATGAAAAACGTGATGCGCTCCTGAATCAGCGCCGCGCATTTTAGGAAATGTGCATCTAGTTTTGCTTGGGGGAATTTCTCGTGCACGAGTGGAAGGATGCGGCTCGCAAATTCCTCTACCGGAATGCGGCGCATCCACTGACCCTGGATCCAATCGAGTTTTTCCAAATCAAACACCGCGCTGGATTTCTGCACACGCTCCAAACTAAACGCATCAATAAGTTCTTCGATCGAAAAGAGTTCCTGCTCCGTGCCCGGGTTCCAACCGAGCAAGATGAGGAAGTTGAGGAGCGCCTCGGG
This sequence comes from uncultured Candidatus Peribacteria bacterium, assembly GCA_964619805.1. GTDB lineage: Bacteria > Patescibacteriota > Gracilibacteria > Peribacterales > Peribacteraceae > 2-02-FULL-52-16. The sequence goes on from CAZUFJ010000020.1 coordinate 7,111, forward strand.
CAGGTAACCCTTCTTTCGATACTCATCGGCAGCAACGGAGTTCCGGCGTTTACTCAGCTTAGTGCGGTCTTTGTTGAGAATCAGCGGCACGTGTGCATACCCCGGGGCTTCCCAACCGAATGCGCGAAACAAGATGAGGTGTTTTGGGAGCGATGACAGCCATTCTTCGCCCCGCGTCACGAGATCCGTTTTCATGAGATGATCATCCACGACGTGCGCCAAGTGGTACGTAGGGAACCCATCGGATTTGAGTAACACTTGATCGTCAATCGTGTGGCCCTTGAACGTGAGATGCCCGTAGATTTGATCGTCGTACGAAACAATTTCTTCCCGTGGAACTTTGAGGCGGATCACGTGCTTCTCGGCAGCGGCGATGCGCGTAGCAACTTCTTCTTTCGAGAGGCTGAGACACGTGCGGTCGTACATCGGCGCAACCTTCCGCTCTTGCTGCATTTTCCGCATCTGCTCGAGCCTCTCCGTCGTGCAGAAACAGGGGTATGCGTGACCGTGCCGGACAAGTTCATCGGCGTATTGTTTGTAGAGATCGATTCGCTTCGATTGAAAGTACGGTCCGTACGGCCCTTCTTCCGTGATCACGCCTGACGAAGTGAGCACCACGCCTTCGTCGGGAGAAAGCCCGACCCACGCGAGCGTCTCCAGAATATTCTGCGTCGCACCAGGGACCTCGCGCGCTTGATCCGTGTCTTCGATGCGAAGGACGAATGTCCCTTTCGTTTTTCGTGCCATGAGCCACGCAAAGAGCGCCGTGCGCAGCGCCCCCACATGGAGAAACCCGGTGGGAGAGGGAGGGAAACGAGTGCGCATACAATAAGACTAGCAGGCCTGCGAATCCTCGTCTGCGCCTCTAGTTCACAACCTCGACCGTGTATGTGATCGGCTCAAGCGGCTTGTCCTTCGCATCGCGCGGAACCGCGGCGATCGCATCCACGATCTCGATGCCATCCGTCACGTTGCCGAAGACCGTGTGCTTGCCGTTGAGCCACGGGGTGGATGCGGTCCGAATGATGAAGAACTGGCTGCCGTTCGTGTTTGGGCCACGGTTCGCCATCGCGATCGATCCGCGCACCAATGGGAGCGAAGCGAGATCGTTGCGGTAGACGTAGCCCTGTGACTCGTAGTACTCCTTGATCGTCATATTCGCGACTTCCTCGGGGACCGTCTGGCCGTCCGCCATCTCCGTAATCGTCGTGTCATTGAGGCCGTAGTCATCTGCATTGATTTCATCTTCGAACGATTGTCCGAAAATGCTCTCGCCGCCGGTGCCGTTGCCATCGGGGTCGCCACCCTGAATCATGAACTCGGGCATGATGCGGTGAAACGTGAGTCCGTTAAAATACCCCGTCTGCGCGAGCGCGACGAAGTTCGTCACTGTCTTCGGTGCGGCGTCGGCGTTGAGCTCAAGCGTGATGTCGCCCATCGACGTGCGGAGGATCACCGTGTGCTTGCCGGAAAGGATCTGGCCGTCGAAGGCAACGGAGGAGGGTGTGTCGGAGGACAGAGCGGAAGCAGCGCTGGAGCTGGCGCCCCCTCCTTCCTCCTTTTCTTTTTCCGTGACCGTCTTCTGTCCGCAGCTCACGAGAAGAAACGCCAACACGAAGAGCGGAATGATGAATTTATGCATAGCCGACGCAGGGTAGAGAGTGGCCTCTTGTTTGGCAATGCTTCTAAGAAACGCTTTCATCTCTTTGCCTAGTTGTGCTTCGGCAATAGTATTTTCTCGAAGCACTCTCCATCAGAATTTTTGCAAGATGCCGCGCTGCATCG
>CAZUFJ010000021.1:0-7073 GCA_964619805.1 uncultured Candidatus Peribacteria bacterium
TGGCTAAGGTGCTCCAGAAGTACACCGACGGAAGCTACGCCGGCATCTTCGACCAGCAGACCAACGTCGAGCTCAACAACCAGATGGTCGTCTTCCAGATCCGCGACCTGGAGGAGCAGCTCCGCCCGATCGCGATCTACATCATCTTAAACTTCCTGTGGAATCGGATCCGTTCGAACATGAAGAAGCGGTACCTGGTGATCGACGAAGCATGGAACCTGATGCAGCACGAGGATTCCGCGCGCTTCCTCTACGGCATCGTGAAACGCGCGCGCAAGTACTACCTGGGCGTCACGACGATCACGCAGGACGTGGAGGATTTCGTAAACTCCCCGTACGGCAAACCGATCATCACGAACTCGTCGCTCCAAATCCTCCTGAAGCAATCTCCCACGGCCGTGGATCAGCTGCAGAAGTTGTTCTACTTAACCGACGGGGAGAAGTACGTGCTCCTCAATTCCGGCATCGGGCAGGGCATTTTCTTCGCTGGCAACAAGCACGTCGCAATTCAGATCATCGCAAGCCCCGAGGAGGCCAAGGTCGTCACGACGAAGCCGGAGGAAATACTCGCACGCAAGGAACTCGTTCCCGAGAAGCCGCGGGAAATTCCGACAATTGGGGAAAACCTCCCCCCACCCATCGAGGTAGCGGGAGAACCGAAGAAAAATTCTCTGGGAGGGGAGACGAAATAGAGGAAATAAAGGGAAGAGAGGAACTAGAGGAAACGAAAAAACGATTTTCGTGTCTCCTCTATGCTCTCTATTTCGTCTATTCCTTCTATTTCTTCCCTTGCCTCTATTTCTTCTCATCAGATTCTTCCACCACCTTCCACCGAAATTCCGGCTTCAGCTTCCCAGGAATCGAAAACCCCGCGGCGCGGCGGTGGCCACCGCCGTTGAACGTACTCGCCATCTCGGCAACATCCACGTCGTCGCGCAGCGTGCGGAGCGACCCCTTCACCATCCCCTCTCGCTCCGAGAGCACCATGGAGAACCGCATGCCGGGCACGGCGTTCACATAATCAATCGCGCCCGTAAGCTCGCTGATTGCGGCACCCGTCGCGCGGAAATCGCCCTCGGTCACGGCTGAGACTGCTCCGCCTTCTTCCGTAACGGAAATTTTTTCGAGCACTCTGCCCCAGAGCCGCAGCGTTGAAAGTTTCTGACTGCGAAACACAGCGTCCACCATTTCCTGCCGCCGCGCTCCCTGGCGCGAGAGCGTCGCGACCGTGCGATACACGCCTGCGGTCGTGTTGCTGTGCAGAAGGCCGCCGGTATCGGTGTAGACGCCCGTGAGGAGACACGTGGCGATATCGCTGTCCATCTGCCAACCGAGCGTTTTCGCCATATTCACGATGATTTCGCAGGTTGAGGCCGCCGTCGGTACGACGATATTCACCGTGCCGAACATGGGGTTACCCGGGTGATGATCGAGAACAACAGTCGGGACTGATCGATCGAAGAGCGTCGGGTGCGATTCCTGTATCCCCGTCATTTTGGGCACGGCGCAATCGACGATCACGGCGGCATCGCCATCGTGAAGCTCGGGAACTCCTTTCACCCGAAACGCGCCGGGGAGAAAATGGAACGACGACGGCACGGCGTCCATGCAGTGAAAGGAAATTTGTTTGCCGGGCAGATTCTTTTCAATGAGGAGACCCGCACCGAGGAGCGACCCGATCGCATCTCCGTCGGGATTGCGATGGCAAATCACAAGCACGCGCTCGGCTTTCTCCAGAATCGCCTTCGCCGATGCGGCAACCTTCGAGGGGGATTCCATAGAAAGGGACGAAGTGTAGATCGAACCTTCACGAACGCTCAATGATGTTTGTGAAGACGGGGGACGATATTGTTCTATTGCTACATTGTTCAGACGATTTGTAATAACTGCGGGCAGGTATGCCCGCGCTGAGGTATGTCACGAACGAATGACATCAGAGCAGCCATACCTGGCCGCATTGAAAAGATTTTATAGAAGCTTATCTACCGCATTTGCTTTCACAAGACCTTCATCCCCGCGGAATCGAAGCTGTGGAACGCGCCGCAGCCAAAGCCGCTTCCCGATCTGGCGCTTGAGGCCCGGGATTTGCTCCTCGAGGAACGCAACTGCCTGCGGCAATTCTTTCAGTGCGCTCACGAAGAATGTCGCAACGCCGAGATCGGGGGAAACTTCGACGCGCGTAATGGAAACAAGACCGCATGCGAGCGGACACTCACGAAGGATAGGCGCAATGACGGAGCGAAGCTCGGATGCCACCATGTCGGGGCGATGAGACATAGGGACAGCATACAAGAAGAGGTAAGATGAAAGCCTTCCGATGCCTCATTCAATCGTCTTCGCCGGCACCTCCCTCTTCGCGGTTCCAGTCTTACAAGCGCTGCTCACTGATCCCTCGTTCGAGGTCGTCCTCGCAATTACGCAGCCCGATAAGCCCGCGGGCAGAAAGAAGGAACTGACCACTCCTCCTATCAAGACACGCGCAATGAAAGAAGGAATACCGGTGTTTCAACCAGAGAAGCTGAGTCAAGAATTTTCGGATCGCACAGAGATGACCAAACCGTTCGACTTCCTCGTCGTTGTTTCCTACGGACAAATACTTTCGGAGGAAGTCTTGAAGCTCCCCACAATCGCAGCTGTGAATGTCCACGCTTCCCTTCTCCCACGATGGCGCGGCGCTTCGCCACTCCAACATGCAATCCTTGCAGGAGACGTAGAAACCGGAGTCACAATTCAGAGGATGGTGCGCGAGTTGGATGCGGGGCCGATCCTCGCACAGGCAAAGATTCCTTTAGATTTCCGCGTGACTGCAGTTGATCTTCATGATTCTTTGAGCGCGCTCGGCGCCCAGCTGCTCGTTCAGACGCTGAAAGCTTCTCTTCATGAAACGGAACAGGACCCTTCGAAGGTGACGCTGTGCCGCAAGCTCACGCGAGCAGACGGCATCGTCGACCCGGGGCATCAGACCGCGGAGGAGATCGATCGCCGCGTCCGCGCGTTGAACCCGTGGCCCTCGGTCACGGTCAGGATCGGTGACGAAGATCTCAAGCTTCTCAAAACTTCTCTCCTATCCGATCGCGAGACTGCTCCCTTTCCATGCGCACAGGGGACGATGCTCTACCTCGTATCGGTACAACCATCCAGCAAAACTCCTATGACGGGTGCCGCGTGGGCGCGAGGACGAATGCTATGAGCTGTGAGCTGTGAGTCTTGAGCAAGAAGCATTAAACTATGCGCATGCGTGAGGAATATTTCTCAAAGCTTCAAGCTCAAAGCCCAAAGCTTTTGCTTGTGATCCTTCTCATACTCTCGAATACGCATGTCATAGCAACCACCCAAGCCGAAACGGTTTCGACGGTCGATATTGACGGTGACGGACTCTCGGATAAAACGGAGGATCCGAATGGCAACGGCGTGTTTGATCCCGGCGAAACCGATTGGCGCAACGCAGACACGGATCGTGGCGGGGAAGCTGATGGATCGGAGATAGCGGGGGGCCGCAGCCCACTCGTGCAATTTGACGACATGACCTACGACCGCGACGGCGACGGCTACACGAACGGACAGGAATTTTTCCTCGGCACGGACCCCACGCGTCCGGATACCGACGGCGATGGCATCAACGATCGGCTCGATCCGTTCCCGCTCGAGAAAGCATTCACCAAGGATGCGGATGGGGATCGCATTGCGGACGAGTGGGAAGTGACGAACCGGCTTTCACCGACAAACAAAGAAGATGCCGCATTGGATACGGACGGAGACGGCCTCACGAACTTGCAGGAATTTACGGAGAATACGAATCCGAATGTCACGGACACCGACCGTGACGGCGTCGAGGATGCCGATGAGCTCGCAGAGGGCACCGACCCCGAGGAGAGCGCATGTTTAGCCTTCGGCGAGCAGAGCGTTACGTTCCCCGACATGGAGGGCCACTGGGCGGCGGCAGACGTACGAACGTTAAGCCAGACGTTGGTGATGCCTTCGATGCAACCGATCGTGAAGGGTTACAAAAATACCGACGGCACGGCCTCCTTTCTTCCCAATCGTCTTATCTCCCGGTTCGAGCTCCTCAAAATCGCGCTTTTTTCCAGCTGCGTGAATATGCGCCAAGCTTGGGAGAACGATGCACCCGTGACATTCAACGACGTGCCACGCACATCACGCCCGCGCGAGTCCGAAGATCATGCATTCATACGTCGCATCATCTACACGGCTGCGGCCATTGGTGTCGTGCGCGGCTACAACGATGGCGCATTCCGCCCCGATCAACCGGTCACGCGCGCGGAAGCCTTGAAGATCCTGCTGCTCGCATCACGCCTGGAGCAGGCAGAGGAAGAAGTTTCACTCCCCTTTCCCGATGTAGCACCCGATGCGTGGTATACCTCATACGTCAGCCAAGCATTCTCTTTCGATATCATCCGCGGCTACGACGACGGCACGTTTCGCCCCGATGACCCGATCACGCGCGCGGAAGCGGCGAAAATCGTCCATAACATCATTATCTCGAACCCGAATGTAAATGGGTATGTGATTCCGCATGAATAAGAAAGAGGGAAAAGGGAGGATGTCCTCTCTTTCCTCTCTTTCTTCTTTTCCCTCTCTATCCTCACAACTTGGTCTTCATCTCCTGAAACGCAGCGATGAAGGGATCCAAATCCTCGACGTCGAACATGATCGTCGTCTTCTGACCGCCGCGGGATTTCTCGGAAACTTTGAAGAACTTGCCGTTGCCGGATTCCTTCAAGTCGATATAGAACGTCCGCTGACGCGCGTGGATCGTGACGGAGTGGATATCCTGCGCGAAGCGTCCGCTGGCGCCGGCGCCGCCACCTTGTCCTCCCTGAGGACGTGCTGTGCGTGGGACGGGAGCAACGTGCGCATCATCGTCACCGATACCGGTTCCTGCGAGTTCGGACATTGGGTCGAACATAAAGAAAATTGGAAGAAAAATAGGAGATCGATCTGCCCTCCTCGCCCATTCCCGTAAGCTTCAAACGCTTCTGGTGTGCATCAAGAGAGCGACGCAAGCATACCAACATCAGGGCTTCCTGCAAGCGACTTCCTCACTATTCAATCGGTGGAAACAAGATGCTCGGCTCCCCGACCTTCTCCCAATCCTTCACGCCGCCCCATTGTTTCATCTCGTTGGTGATCACAAAACCCTTCTGCTTCACCTGTTCGGCGTACGGCACATTCAGCTGCTTCGACATTCGATAGGCAGTATCGGGAACAAACGGAAGAAGCATCAAAGAAACATGACGAAGAGCCTCAGCAAATTCAGTCAGAAAATCCAATTTATCATCATGCTGCCAGACTTTAAATTCTTGCATCATTCTATTTGCGCGTTCAACAGTATTGAGAGCCGCCCGCAATGCCCACTCAAGCTCAAAATTATTAAAGAATTTTTCATATTCCTTCCAATTATTTTCAATGGTTTCGTCAAGCGAAGGACGTGGGAATGATTGCACAATCTCACCGCCTTCTCTTATGAGTAAAACCAGTACTCGATTCAGAAGATTGCCTAGCTGATTTCGTAGCCCCGCATTGTAGATTTCCCCGAACCGCTTCCACGAGAAATCGCCGTCGTTCCCCACGGGAATCTCGTGGGAAAGATAAAACCGCAGCGCATCCACGCCGTATTTTTCGATCACATCATCGGGGACGACAACGTTCCCGAGCGACTTACTCATCTTCTGTCCTTCGCTCGTCAGGAACCCGTGGATCAGCAGTTGATCCGGCGAACGCACGCCCACGCACTTGAGCATCGCTGGCCAGATCAGCGCGTGGAACCGGGCGATATCTTTGCCGATGACGTGCGTGACGGTTGCGTCTTCCCAATACTCCCGCTTTTCATGATCGGTGAAGTATCCAAGGCCAGAAATGTAGTTCGTGAGCGCATCGCACCACACGTACATCGTCTGCGCGTCGTCACCCGGCACGGGGATGCCCCACGCGAGGCTCGAGCGCGGGCGTGAAAAGGAAACATCTTCGAGCCCTTGCTCCAGGAGCGCGAGCGTTTCCCCTTCACGAAATTTCGGCTCGATTGTATAAGTCTTTTTCAGAAGATCCTTCAGCCATTCCGCCTCGCGCTTCAGGAAGAAGAAGTAATTTTCCTCCTCGATCTTCTCCGGCTCCTTCCCGTGATCGGGGCATTTGCCATCGACCAAATCCTTTGGCAAAACGAAGCGTTCGCACCCGCTGCAATAGAGACCCGTGTACGTGCGCTTCTCGAACGCACCCGCTTTCGCAAGCCGCCTCCACAGTTCCTGCACCGTCGGCCAGTGCACTTTTTTATCCGTCGTGCGGATGAACACATCGTACGAGATTCCCAGGCGGTCGTAGAGACCCTGAAATAGCGGAACGTTTCGATCGACCAGTTGCTTGGGAGTCAGTTTTTCCCTGTCTGCCGTCTGTTGAATCTTGATGCCATGTTCATCGGTACCGATCTGAAAGCGCACCTTGTCGCCGCACAACCTAAACCACCGAACGATGACATCAGCCAACACTTTTTCCAAAACATGCCCCATATGCGGCGCGGCATTCGGATAATCGATGGCGGTCGTGATGTAGCGGCGCTTCGGCATACGGAAATCGTAGCACAATTTCCCGCAGCCACGCGCGTTCGCGAACGCCGTGGCGCGGCCGGGACCCGTCTTCGCAAGCTTCTCACTTCGCCCTTCGGGCTACGAGGGACAGGTCGCCGAAGCGAGTGTCGCGCCTGCCCGTCCGGTCTCTGACTCCGAGGCTCAGACTCGAGGAGTAGGCAGGTCCCGGATAGCGCTAAAAAGCTGCCTTGCGTCGCGTCATTTTCCTTCGTAGGATCTTCGGGCTCTGCGGATGTAGCTCAGTTGGCTAGAGCGACGCCTTGCCAAGGCGTAGGTCGCGGGTTCGAGTCCCGTCATCCGCTCCAACCTGCGCAGCAGGTTGCCGGCCGAAAGCTCGCCAGAAGCGAGCGCAGGCTGGCCTTTAACTGATGTCCTGCTGCTTCGGTTGGCAGGCCATCCTTAGGTGCCGCGGCGAAGTTGAGCGAAGCGAAACGAAGACGGGCATAATTGTTCTTACGCGGGATTAGTACA
>CAZUFJ010000022.1:0-9900 GCA_964619805.1 uncultured Candidatus Peribacteria bacterium
GCACCATCTGGAGATCTTCGGCCAGACCGACGCGGTCTTTCTTCATATTTCCCAATAAAGTCGCAAGTGTTCGACAAATATACGCCGGGCATGTCTGCAATCCACAACAGCTGCAGAACACGCACTTCTGCTGCGCAATGAGGATAGCAGTACCGAGCGCCACTTCATCGGCTCCAAGCATGATGAGTTTCACAATATCCAACCCCGTCCGAATGCCGCCATCAGCGCCAAGGATTGTTTTCTCCCGAAGACCTCGCTCAATCAAGGCACGATCAACATTGGAAATGCCCAATTCCGTGGGAAGACCGGTATTGAATTTATCGGTGTAGGTTGCGGCACCCGTCCCCCCCTGATCTCCACTCACTTGAACCATGTTGGCGCCTGCTTTTACGCATCCGACCGCAATATTCCCCACATTCGCGCCCGAAGTAATTTTCACGGAAATCCGTGCCACCGGGTTACACGCCTTTAAGTGACCGATGAATGCCGCAAGGTCTTCAATACTGTATATATTGTGATTCGTCGGCGGAGAGATAAGCTCCTGACCCAAACCAACGCCGCGAATTTCTGCTATCAGTTCCGCAACCTTGTCTCCGGGAAGATGCCCTCCAACACCCGGTTTTGCCCCCTGCCCGATTTTTATTTCAATCACGCGCACGCGCGGATCAGCAAGGTATTCGATATCGACCCCAAACCGGCCAGAGGCAATTTGGCGCGCCCTATTCGTGGCGAGATCCCAGTCTCCCCCCCTCTTCGTTTCGGGAGAAACACCGCCTTCCCCCGAACAGGAATAGGAACCGTACATTTCAAAAAGCAAACTGACGGCGTAGTGGGATTTATCATTGAGCGCACCGAGCGACATGCTCGCGCCGCGAATGACACGCCGGATAATTTCTTCGCAAGACATCACCTGTTCAAGCGGAATTGGCTCCGGCTCATTGCCATTGTCGGCACTCGGCATTTTGAGCCGGAGCAGATCGCGAAAATTGAGCGGGCCCTGCGCCTTAAGAATTGCAAGATAGTTTCGATACGCCTCTGCGGGTGTATGGGCACGTAATTCTCCCACTTCTTCGAGCGCTGTCCGAACGTCCTTTGCATAGCCGTGCCTCTCGTTTTCCTGGCGTAAGCTTCCCGGGTCGCATGCGGCACGATTGGCTTGATCCTCAAGAATTCGATGAAGGCCGAATCCTCCTCCATTCGTCGGGATATCTCCGAAGTATCGATTCACAAAAGACGTGTTGAGGCCGAGCGTCGAGAACTGCCGGCCGCCGCGGTATTCTTCCACTTCGGTAATACCGAGCTTCGACATGTAACGGAGGAGCGTGAAATTGAATCCTGCGCGCAAACCACCACGCAGATCCGTTATCGGCGCTTTCCCTACATTTCCCGCCTTCATGAGTTCATAAGCCATTCGTGGATGCACGGCATCAGCGCCGCAGGCAATGAGCATGGCGTATTCGTGTTGATCGAGCACCTCGCCCGTATCACAAACCAAACTCACAAACTCACTCAAACCCTTATCGGCAAGCATTCGTTTCAAATAGGAAAGAAGGAGATGAGGCGGGATATATCCATCGGTTTCTCCGGTCGCCTCCCGATCGCTGAGTACAAGAATGGAATGCGTCTGACATTCTGAAGCACGGAGCACCTCCGCTTCGATTTCGCTCAAACGTGTATCAAAAGCTCCCTGCGTGCGCTCACGGAATACCGTGGAAATGGCGTGGACGGCGGGCTGCCGGCCGGAATCCGTGGCATAGAGCGCCTCCATTTGATCATCATCGAGGAGAGGATCATTCAATTCATACTGCGCGTGCGCTTCATACGTTTGAGCGAATACTTTTTGCTCCGGTTTTCTCCCGAGATGCGTTTTAAGCGAGAAGGCGCGATTATTTCGAACGGGATCAAGCGAGGGATTTGTCACTTGTGCATAATCCGGACGGAAGTACTTTGCGAGAGAATGCGGCTCGGGAACGAGTGCAGAAATAGCACGATCACTCCCCATTCCATCCACGGGATCTTTCTTTGCTTCAATGGTGTCGCGCAAAGTCTGGAGTCGTTGTCTATTGAAACCAAAAAGATGGGCATTCCGAAAATTGCCATGAGGCCGAACAATGACGTTTCTGTCGGGATGCGCAGCATGAAATTTTTTCACTACGTCGGCAAACGGCAGAAGTTCTTTCTCGGCAAAATCGGCAACATTGAGCTTGCTTCGTTTCATAATTTCCCAATCTGCCACACCGGGTCTGTGGAGTGTTGCATCTCGATCGATATACATATGTTCGCCTGGACCAAGACGGCCGTATTCAACAATACGCGCCGCATCAATGCGCGGACTTCCTACCTCAGAACTCACGGCAACCAAACCGTCGTCACGCTGCACCCAGCGGAGAGGACGAAGCCCCATATTATCGAGTGTGGCAGCAATGTGGTCGCGGTCCATGGCGAGGAGCGCAATGGGGCCAACCGCCTTCAGGGAACCGAGGACACGGCTGATGGCTTTGAAGTATTGGCGAGTTTCTGGATTCAGCCTTTCAAGATCGTCCTGCGCAGGATGCATGAGGAATCGAACCGCCTCGGGGAGCGAAAGTCCGGCCCGAGCATGGAGCATTTGCAGGACACGGTCAAGATTTGCTGAGTCGCTGCCGTCTCGCATCATGTTCGTGCCGGGAATTTTATTCCGACGCTCAAGCACATGGAGCGCCTCAAGAATCACTCGAATGGAATTCACTTCTCCATTATGGCCAAGGAGATCGAATGGTTGTGCAAGGAGCCAGCGCGCGAGGACATTCGTTCCAAAACGAGTGTGAGAAATGCCGCCGTCCGTTATCACGTTCGACTCGCGAAGTTCCGGATAAAATTTTGCGAGATCTTGGCCGCGTGACATGGCCTTCCACGTCATGGTCCCCGGTTGGAGCGAAACCGGATGCGTATCGGGGATGCATTCTTTTATTTTTAATCGAGTATCGAAAAGTGTTCCTCTCATTTTTTCGCGCGATATGTCGCCCTGCGCATACACAAGTTCGTAGATGAGCGGCATGATGGCGTGAGCTCGGTCGCTCACCGCATTGGTGTTCGTTCGTACTTCCCGGAAAGCGAGGGGAGTAAATCCCTGCTTGGTAAAAATGTCTTGGAGGTTTTGTCCAAGGGTACTGACATTGTCGCGCTGTTTTTCATCGATAAAAAAAACACTTCCATGGAGTTGTTCGCCCGGTCTTGTGAGCGGAACTTCGCGTCCTACGTGGCTCCGGAGAAAATCCTGCATGCCGCGACCGGCGGAATCGTTATCCGTGCGGAGTGAAATTCCCGCGCCATCGCCGGTGTTGGACCCACGTTTTTCTTGTATGACGCCGGCGCGAATGTCATTATTACAAATCGATTGAAACAAAAGACCAACGACTTCTCGCGTTGCACCCTTGGCGCTTTGAATCGCTGTAATACCACAAGCACCCGAAGTATCTTCGGCCATTAATTGTTGCAGTCTTTTCCGATCGAAGGTTTCGCCCTCCAATGGCCTATCTTGGTTCATCGAGGTGAACCCTAATCTTTCTTGTGTCTATGTCAAGAATATTGTTTGAGCAGCCAAGGATCAAAGTACCCTCACTGTGGCGCGCATGGAAGAAGAGGGGGGAGAACAATGCTTATGACGTTCCATGACGCTGATTCTTTCGTCCGTTTCACATCGTTTGGGGAGCGATTTATTAATGATTACAGCAATCTGACAAGCCAGCCTTCGCATCGGTGGCTTGCCAACCGTAGCTCTGCCGTCGGTGTAGGAATTGCGTGCTCAAACGCCGATGCTACGGCCGGCAACCTTCGCAGAGCGAAGGTTGGTGTATTGTGTCGCTATGGGTAGCAGCCAAGCGAAGCTCGTCGTTATCAAGATCGGCACAAACGTCATCACGAACAATGATGGGTTCCTGGATGCTTCTATTCTTCGGAAAATAGTTTCGCAGGTGAGCGCTCTCAAGGAGCGGGGAACGCACGTGATTCTGGTTTCCTCCGGAGCGATGGCGGCGGGGAATGCCCTCCTGAAGCCATCCATGAAGACGGAGAGCGTTACGAAGCGCCAGATGCTTGCGGCGGTGGGGCAAGCGTCGCTGATGGGCCACTACATGGATGCATTCAAAGAGCATGGATATTTGTGCGCGCAGGTGCTGACGACCAAGGAGGATTTCCGCACGCGCGCGCATTACCTGAACATGAAGAATTGCTTTGCGGCGCTCCTGCAGGATAGTGTCGTCCCCATCGTGAATGAGAACGACGTGATCGCGGTGGAGGAACTGATGTTTACCGATAATGACGAGCTTGCGGGCTTGATAACATCGATGGTGAATGCCGACGCGCTCCTGATTCTCACGAGTGTTGAGGGGGTGATGACATCCGCTGGAAACGTCATCGCTGTCGTTCCGCCTTTCGATGCTGCTCAGGGTAAACCAGGATCCAATGTTTGGAAGGAACATGTGAAGGCCGGCACATCGCAATTTGGCAAAGGTGGTATGCATACGAAGTGCGCGATAGCCGAGAAACTGGCAGCGACGGGGATCGGTGTTCATATCCTCCCGGGTCGAACCCAGAATGTGATTGCGAAGGCAATCGCAGGGGATGCAATCGGCACGTATTTTCAGCCGACGAAGAAAGTATCGAATGTGAAGCGTTGGATCGCACATGCCGAGGGCATGGAGAAGGGGACGATCGTTGTGAACGATTGCGCAGCGGATATCCTGCTTGCGCCAGAGGCGGTCAGCCTGCTCCCCGTCGGCATCATCAAAATTTCCGGGGAATTTGAGAAAGGAGACATCATCGAAATCCGTCGTGAGAATGGCGACAAGTTGGGGCTCGGCAAGGCACAGTACGGTGCGGAGCGCGTGCGTGAAGTGATGGGGAAGAAAGGGGAAAAGGCATTGATCCACTACGATTACCTCTTTGTACCATGAAGAGCCTCGCGATTATCGGCGCCGGAACTATGGGGGCTGCGCTCTGTTGTGAGCTCATCGAGGGTTGCCCAGACATCACGCTCTCGATCTCGGATAAACATCCGGAACATCTGGAGCCGTTTGCAGGAATTTCTGCAACGGAGCGAACGGGCGATATTCTGGCCGACGCCAACGCAGTGCTCATTGCCGTGAAACCGCAGTCGTTTGATGCGCTGGTTGAGGAATTGCCCGGTGCGCTTTCCGGAAAGCTCGTGATTTCTATCATGGCGGGGAAAACACTTGCAAGTATTGAAGAAAAAACCGGATCGAAGCGTGTCGTGCGTGCGATGCCGAACCTCGGTGTGAAGGTCGGCCGCGGGATGACGGCATGGATCGCATCCAAAAATGTGACGGAGGAGGAACGTACCTTCGTGCGTCAGATTTTTTCCGCAGTTGGGGAAGAAATGGAGGTTAAAAAGGAATCGGTGATCGACGGATTCACGGCAATTGCGGGTGCCGGCCCTGCGTATTTCTTTCATCTCTGTGAACTTCTTTCTACAGAGGCCGAGAAGATGGGATTTTCGAAAGAAGAGGCAAGGAACATGACGACGGAAACATTGTGTGCGAGTGCGGAGCTCCTGGAAACGGGGGAGAAAGATGCGGCTGCGTGGGTCGCGGCCGTGGCTTCGAAGGGAGGTGTCACCGAGGCGGCGCTCAAGGTTCTTGCGGAGGAGGGTGGCGATGCTGCGTTCACTGCTGCCATTGAAGCGGCTGCCACACGGGCGAGGGAACTGTAGGCTTGAGATGTAATGAAAACTACGGAAGAATAACCCCATGATCAAAGTGGGCATCTTCGGCGCATCAGGCTACATGGGTGGCGAAGCACTGCGTGTCCTTGCGGAACACCCGGGGGTCAAAATCGCATGGGCGACCAGCAGAAGCCAAAAACCATTGAGCGAGATCCACCGCAATTTCGCGGGCTCTGACATAAAATTTGTTTCACCCGAAAAAACCAGTGCCTGCGATGCTGTGTTCATCGCCGCACCTTCGGGCGTCGCGATGGAAAATGTTGAAAAATTTTTGAAGCAGGGTGCAAAGGTGATCGATCTCGGTGCCGATTTTCGGCTGAAGGATCGTGCGACGTGGGAACGGCTCTACGGAAAGAAGCATGTCCAGTGGAAGACTGCAGAAGAGGCGGTGTATGGAATTCCGGAATTACATCGGAAGCGTATTGCGAAGGCGCGCGTTGTTGCAAATCCCGGTTGCTACTCCTCGGCTGTGATTCTCGGCCTCGCTCCTCTTTTTTCGGAACACCTCATCGAAGGAGACTCCGTCGCCGTCACCGGCATCTCCGGAACCGCAGGCGCGGGCGCGGATCTGGATATCGCGCTCCATCATCCCGAAATCGGGAATAACGTTGTTCCGTATAACGTCGTTGATCATAGGCACACGTATGAAATGGAGCAGGAGCTTTCAAAAATCGCAAAAAGTGATGTCGCGGTGCACTTCACACCCTGCTATGTGCCGATCACGCGCGGCATCCTCGCAATTTCTTCCGTGTTTCCGAAGAAGAAGATCACGCAAGCGAAACTCCTTGATCTCTACCGCGATCTTTACGGCGATGAATATTTTATTGCGATTCTGGATACGAAAAAAGACCCAACGGCGAGCTGGCAGACCGCGCCGTACCCGTGGGTCGCCGCAACCTCGGGCACGAATTTCTGTCATATTGGTCTTGATGTGGATGAAAAGCGCGGCCGCATCGTCGTTATGTGTGCCTTAGACAGCCTCGGCAAAGGCGGCGCGCACGCGGGTGTGCAGAACATGAATATCTTGTTCGGACTCCCAGAAAAAACAGGGCTAGAGCGAAGGGGATCACATCCCTATTAATCTTTCCGCAGCCGGGACGTGGCGTCCCGGGCAACATGCTTAACAAACAAAAGATCAGGGCGCACATAGGCAACTTCGCTTCCGAAATTATGGGATTTTCGAATGGAGCATATCTTTCAGCGCAGGTTGCGTACCTGCGCGATTTAACCGGGACGCGGCGTCCCGGCTGCGGTGTGTGTGTGATCACCGGTGCACGATTTTCATGATTCTCCGTTCATCCGGTTTCTTCCAGGGGTGGCACGTGAGGAGTCTTTTTATGAGCAAAGCACCGCCGATGATGACGCCTCGCTTCGTTACGGCTTCCTTTCCGTAGTCCGAGCATGTTGGGTCATGGCGGCAGTAGCCATAGGAGTACAGGTGCCGCAGCGGGCCGTGGTCCGGTGAAATCGTCGCTTGGTAGAGCGTCATTGCAGCGACGCACGCGCGACGCGGCAGGAGCCAGACAGCATGGAGAAGTGGTAAGACCATGAGCAAAAAGTTTCGAAATTGCACTGCGACCGGTGACCCGGTAGGATCCAGTCTCATCCTTTCGCCACTCGCATGCAACTCACTTCCGCAGACGTTCTGACCGGTCTCGCCATCGTCGCCGCCGTGATGGTCATCATCGTCCTCTACCACGCGCTCTTCATCGTGGTTGATTTGCGAAAAATTCTTCGCAGAGTCGAGGATATCACGCAGCAAGTGGAGTCCGTGATTCTGAAACCCATTGCGATGGCCGATCAGATCATGGAGTGGGTGATTCTTCACATTGAATCCCTCGGCAAAAAGGAAAAGAAACACGTGCATCATGATGTCATTGAAAAATAGGGTACCTTCGGCTTCCTCAAATAATCTGTTGCTTATCCACGAATACGCGGATGAAGAGGCGCTTCACGAGATCCATGGATGCCTCCAGGAGCTCCCACAGGAGCCCGTTTAAGCGGCGGATGCGCGCGTAAAGTTCGTTTAAGTAGAACGCCGCGCCGGGGCGACCGACAGACGCAATGCGATGCGCTTCGCGGCTCAGCTTCTTCACTTCGTTCTGAATATGCTTCTCTAGCTCCTTCTGCATGATCGGAAGATCGGGGAGGTTCGCAATCGCTTGCGCGCGCGCGGACATCGCAGTTCCGGCTGCACCCGCACCCACTCCTGCGGCGCCCATATCGGTCGATCGGTCCTCACCCGTTTGCTCTGACACTCTTTGTCTGAAGGCTTCGATCGTCTCGAGGTCGCCCAGCAACTTTTCAATTTGCATCTGCTGTCTCGGCTGAATAACGATAGCCTTGATCTCGAGGGAATTGGGTGTCGGTGACCCCCCTTTTTCATTGGAAGATAGAGATCCCATGTATCTCTATTGTCCCTTTTTTTGAGCAAAAAGTCAATCCTCCTGCTTTTACGAGGTCGGGCTCTGCCGTACTATTCAGGCATGACGGAGAAAACCATCTTTCATCGGATCCTCAATCGCGAGATTCCGGCAGATATCGTCTATGAGGATGCGGAGGTCATCGCATTCCGTGATATTCACCCGAAAGCGAACACGCATCTTCTTTTTATTCCCAAAGAGTTCGTCGCCTCGATTGCGGATATGACGCCGGAAACGGCGCACATTCCGGGTATGCTTATCCTGAAAGCACAGAAATTTGCGGCAGAGCAGGGGATCCGGGGCTACAAGCTCACATTCCATGTCGGCAAAGCCGGAGGGCAGGAAGTGTTCTATCTGCATTTGCACTTCATGAGCGAGGAGAAGGTTTGAATGAACGAGTGGCCGGTATCGAGGGGACCAAGGGGACCGACGGTACTGAGGAAATATACGAGCATAAGAAACCGAAGGAACCTCGGTCCCTTCAGTTTCATCGGTACCTTACGCCGTGTATCCCGCAGCTTCCGCTTCTTCCTTCGTCTTGAACGTCACGCGGTTCTCATCCTTGATCTTTCCTGCAGCTGCCGAGTCCGCAGCGTAGTACTTCTTTCCGGTCTTCGATGCGATCCACGCACCAGGTGCTCCGCCACTGGCGACCGCCGTAGCTCCGTGCCGGTGCGGGGCAGGCTCCTCTTTTGCCTCTCCCTTACTGGCTTCCTTTGTCGCCTTCGCCTTCGCTTCCTCTTCCTCGCGCTCGCGCTTCAGGCGCTCCATCGTCTCCTTATCAATTGGCTTCAATGCTTTTACCGAGAGACCGATGCGTCGCTCATCGACGTCGATGTTGATGACCTGCGCTTTCACCTTCTGGCCGATTGTGAGCACTTCGGATGGATCCACAACCTTGTGGTGCGCGAGCTCCGTCAAATGTACGAGACCGTTGATGTCCTTCTCGAGCTTCAGGAATGCGCCGTAATCCGCGAAGCGGACCACGGTACCCTCAACTTCGCGACCGACGGGGTAGCGCTCCGCGATCTCCTCCCACGGGTCCTTCGTGAGCTGCTTGATGGACAGTGACAGTTTGTCTCCATCCACGCCGATGATCTTCACCGTTACTTTATCGCCCGGTTCCGCGAACTCAGACGGATTCTTCACATGTCCCCAGGCGATTTCCGAAATGTGCACCAAGCCCTCGACGCCCTCGAATGCGACGAAGAGGCCGAATTTCACGATGCCGGATACGATGCCTTCCTTCGCGTCGCCGACCTTCAAGTTCTCGAGTGTCTTTGCGCGTTCCTCCGCCATTGCTTCGCGCTCGGACACCACGATCTTGCCAGAATCTTCGTCCATCGTGATGATTTTGACGGTGAAGGTGTGGCCGATGAATTTCGAGAGGCGCGAGATGATCTCCGATGCGTCGGCGTTATTCACGCGCGGGTAATTGACGGGCGCAAGTTGGCTGACGGGCAGGAACGTGCGGATGCCGTCGATGTTCGCGAGCAATCCTCCTTTGTTCGCTTCCTGCGCCGTGAATTTCATCGTCGCTTCCGTCTCGACCATCTTGTGGAACCGATCCCATGCGCGCTGCTGGCTCGCCATGCGGAGGCTCAGCACGATCATGCCTTCGTCGTTCTCCTCCTCAAGCACGAGTGCGGCTGTTTGGTCTCCCACCCTGAGCTCCTTGAACGTATTGAATGAGTCGCGCAGCTCGCGCCCGGACACGATGCCCGTGGCAACGCCGCCGATATCCAGGAGCAGCTT
>CAZUFJ010000023.1:0-9475 GCA_964619805.1 uncultured Candidatus Peribacteria bacterium
CCCTATCCCCTAGTCGCTATGCGGCGAAAGCATTACCGAGCCTTCCTTCATGGGCTCAAAGGCAAACAATGAACTTGCTTTAAGCCTTAAAACGGGATACGATATCTACAGATTCGGATTGTGATTTTCTACTGCTTCATCTTTGGATGAAACGGTGGTTTCGCCGTCCCACCTCTCCCTAGCCCTAACCCTAGCCCTATGCGCGCCTCATTTATAGCGGCCATTAACCAAATCTGCGCCGAGAAAAACGTGAACGCGGAGCAGGTCATCGAAGCCGTGAAGCAAGCGATCGCAACCGCATACCGCAAGGATTTCGGCAATAAGGAGCAGGAAATCCGCGTGGAGCTGGCCGAGAGCCGCGACATGCCGACGATTTTGCTCGTGAAGGAAGTGGTCGAAGAAGTGGAGAACGAGAACTTTGAAATCAGCATCAAAGATGCGAGGAGAATCAAATCGGATAGCGACATTGGCGATGAGATCACGATCGATGTCACGCCGCTCGAATACGGAAGAATCGCAACGCAAGCTGCGAAGCAGGTGATCCTGCAAAAATTGCAGGAGGCGGAGAAGCAAAGCCTCTACGAAATGTTCAAAGATCGTGAGTCAGAGTTGCTGACAGCAACGGTGACGAAGGTCGACCCAAACTGGGTGACGCTCGAGATCGAAGGCATGACCGTGTCGCTCCCCTGGCGCGAACAGATCCCCGGCGAGCACTACTACACGGGCAAGCGCCTGCGCGTGTTCCTCGACCGTGTGGAACTCACGGGCAAGGGGCCGCAGCTTCGCATTTCCCGCACGCACCCAAGCCTCGTGAAAAAATTACTGGAGCTCGAGATTCCGGAGGTCCGAAACGGCGACGTGGAGATCAAGGCGATCGCGCGTGATGCGGGGTTCCGCAGCAAGGTCGCGGTGCTTAGCAACGACCCGCGCATTGACCCCATCGGCGCGTGCGTCGGGCAGAAGGGTGTGCGTATCCAGGCCGTGATGGAGGAAATCAACGGCGAGCGCGTCGATATGATCGAGTGGTCCGAGGATCCGATTCGTCTGATTTCGACCGCGCTCCAGCCGGCTGCGATCTCTGCCGTGATTATCGTGAACGACACCGAGCGCATGGACGACCAGGACCGACGCATCAAGAAGCGCGCCGCGGTCTTCGTCGAGGAAGCACAGCGCCCGATGGCGATTGGTAAAAAAGGCCAGAATATTCGCTTGGCCACGGACTTAACCGGCTACGAGCTCGATATGTACAACTACGAGGAGCTGCCTGCGTTCAAGGCCAAACTTGCAGAGCTGAAGAGCGGAGAGCCGATGGCGGAAGCTCCTGCAACCGAGGCTGCAGATCCTGTAGCGGAAGTTACGGAAGAAGCTCCGGTGCCCGATGGAACAACCGAGGCTCCAGTGGGTGAAGAGAAAGCGGCGTGAGATTGATGAAGCATTCGTTTGCAGAGACGCGCGAATCGCGCGTCTCTGTGGATGGAGGAGACTGCTTTTCCAGGCGTAGCCCGAAAGGACGAAGCCGGATACGCTAGCCCCGTGAAGCTGCCGAGTCTCCCCTTCGTCATCCTCGATACGGAAACGACTGGCTTTGTGCCGCGCGTGCACCGTGTGATTGAATTTGCATCCGTTCATGTCGAGGAAGGAAAAATTGTGGATACCTACGAACAACTTTTCTTCACGGCGGAGATTCCGCCGGTTGTCCAAGTGCTCACGCGCATCCGCGCACCGGATCTGCAGGGAAAACCGACGTTTGCAGAGAAGCGGGAGGAGATTCTTTCGCATATTCCGAAAGATGCGCTCCTCGTCGGACAGAACATCGGCTTCGATCTAAATATTTTGAAAGGTGAAGGACTCGATCTGTCGGATCGACCGTGGGTGGACACATCGATGCTCGCATCACTCGTGTTTCCGGAGCTCGAAAGCTATTCACTTGGATATTTGAGCGGTGCACTGAATCTGGATCATGAACCGAAACACCGTGCGCTCGGCGATGTACGCGCAACACTCGCATTGCTTGCCGCATGTTGGGGCAGACTTACGGAGCTCCCCGCAGAATTCGACTCCGTCGCGCGCATCATCATGGAAAAGAGTTCCCCCGGATACCGGATGCTTTTTGCAACACTTCCCGCATCGAAACGAAAGAAAAAACCGACGTGGCTTACAACGCCGCGGCGCAAAGACGTCGCAATTGAGAGCAAGAGTTCCGTTACGCTTCCGACACCGGATACTGGAATAGTGCAACTCGCGGAGGAAACACCGGATCCGGAGCTCCTCGAACATTTGATTGCGGCTTGCATCCAAGACAAAACGGTCACGCACTGGATCGCCGTGAAGAACCTGGAGGCGACGGTCGCGCGCGAGCGATTTTCCTCAAACGATGTACGCATTCTCTACCCTCCGTTCCTCCTGCCCGATGCCAAGGCCGTTGCGCGGCTTGCTGCGGAGGATTCGTACACCGCCGATGAAGCGACGCTGGCGCTGAAGCTCGCGTGGTATGAGCCGCAGGCGCGCGGCGATGCGCCGATTCACGGCGGGGAGGATGCCGCATGGAACGGGAAAATAGCCTGCACGGATGTATCCGAAACGTACCTCGCGCAATTTCAGAATCTCCCGGCTGTGATTCTTTTGGATCATCGGCAACTGCTTGCTTTGATCTCGGATCCCGACCACGCGGGGCGGGGGCTGCTCGATGCAAAGACACACATCGTCATCACCGACGCCTCGATGCTCGAAGATACCGCGACCAGGGCCTACGGATTTTTCGCATCGCTCGATGACTTGCGCGCCGCAAGCCAGGGAAATCCGCTCCTCATGAAACTCACGGACCTGCTGCAACTCTGGGTCGAAAAAACCCGTTCGTTCCAAGATGTGCGCTACATTTCAATTTCAGATTTACATGCGCCAGAATCGCGCGGTCTTAAGGAACAGGTAGAAGCAATCCTTCCGCAGGAGGGACTTGCTCAAACTATCGTGCGAATGCTCAAAAATCTTTCGCTATTTTTAGATCCGGAGCTTTTGCCGGAGCGCATCGCATGGATCGAGACCCGCCAACATGGCGGCCAATACCTGCACTCTGTTCCCGACCGCATCGCAACGCTTCTGAAGGAACACCTGTTCCAACGGTATCCAACGACGCTTTTAATTCCGCCGGGAAGTGGAGGAACGTTGCAGGAAGTTCTACCCGCAGGAGCGAAGACCGTAGTGGCAGCCCCGCTCTTTCGGCCCCATGCACTTCCGATTGAGGCTCCGCACCAGCGCCCACTCGAAGAATTTTTACTAAATCCGCCTCCAGGAAAAACGATCCTGCTCGTGCCGAGTCGCGGCGCAATCGAGAACATGTTCGTGAAGTACACGGAAGCGCTGGAGAACACAGGCGTCACGCTCATCTGCCAGGGTATGAGCGGTGGGCAAGGGCGTATGCAGGCGGAATTCCTGGTGAGCGAAGCACCCGTGCTCTGGCTCATGACACCGTGGGCGTTCGAGGGCATCGAGCTGCCACACGGCAGCCTTGATCGCCTGGTCATTCAAACATTGCCATTCGATCATCCGTCGCATGCGATTCTCAGCAAACGCGCGGCGCACTACCGTGATGCGTTTGCCGAATACGTTCTCGCCCGCTTGGAGCACCGCATCTTCCGGCTGCTTCGCACATTCGCGCGCGTGCGCACACCCGAAGCCCCGGCGCTTATCCTCGATGAGCGCCTGGCCTCCAAAGAATATGGAAAACGCGTTCTAAAGTACTTAGAGCCATTCTCCGAGGGCACCGTTGCGCCGACGGAAGCAGTAACTGTGTCGACGACTGAAAAAGCCGCTCCTGCCCACCGTAGTCCGTCCGCCTCAGGCGGACGTGACGAAGGCGGGAAGAAAAAGAAGACGAAGGATCAACTCTCACTCTTCAACTTATAAATTCGATGCGGCAGGTGGTGTGCACGTGATACCGCTGTCTTCGCCGCGATCGTTGCAGCCCGGCAGCTCCTCACACTCCGTTGCTTTGCCGTTTGAGTAGAGAATGAACCTCTGTTTCTGATCACCGCACTGCACTTGGCACGTCCACGGGTCGTTCACTGTTCCCAGGTATGGGAAATCGACGACGATCGGTTCGCCTGTACACGCGGTCTCCGGTTCTTGCGGTGTGACCGCGGGGATGCGCGCGACACGAAGACCCTGATAGATGAGAATCAGAAAAATCGCGCAGAAGAAAATCTTGAGAAGACCGGGGGAAACTTCATGGGGGGACATACGGAAATAATAACATACCTAATCTGCCGCCTGACGAGAGGCAACGACCCAAAGCGTCCTCCACAGAATCCAAAGATCGAGGAGCAACGACCATTCCTCTATGTACTGCAGATCGAGCCGCACCTCCTCGGAGAACTTGAGGTCCGACCTGCCGGAGATCTGGGCAAGTCCCGTCATACCGGGCTTTACGGCAAAGACTCTGCGCTCGAGCGGGCTGTAGCGCTCTACCTCATCCGGCAAATGCGGCCTGGGACCGACGAGTGACATGCGCCCGCGAAACACATTCCAAAGTTGCGGCAATTCATCGAGTGTCCAACGGCGAAGGAAGCCGCCAACGCGCGTCACGCGCGGATCATTCTTGACCTTGAAAAGCGGGCCATCCGTACGGTGATTCATCGGCAGTAATCCGCGGCGGAGGATATCGGCATTGCGCACCATCGAACGAAACTTGAGGATCCGGATGCGCCTGCGACCGTTTTCGCCGACGCGATCCGACACATACAGCACGGGCCACCCACCGTTGATCAACACAGCGATCGCGATGAGAAGGAGAATCGGAGCAAGCAGAATGAGGAGCGCGAGGGAAACAACCAGATCGAAGAGGCGCTTCGCAACTCTGCCCCATCCGTCGAGCGGCGTCGGCTGGAACCGCACGAGCGGCACAGTACCCAGACGTTCCATACGAAGCTGATGCGGCACATCGGCAAGTACCGGCGGCAGGTACGCGTAGCCGACGTGCCGGCTGCGGCAGTATTCGATCAATGTGAGTGTTT
The DNA here is from genome assembly GCA_964619805.1 of uncultured Candidatus Peribacteria bacterium. GTDB lineage: Bacteria > Patescibacteriota > Gracilibacteria > Peribacterales > Peribacteraceae > 2-02-FULL-52-16. The sequence continues at coordinate 5,010 of CAZUFJ010000023.1, forward strand.
CCGCATTCTCGGGGTTTGGATCCGTCTGCAGGACTAAATCCAATCGGTGGTGTCCCGCAACGCGGCGGAGTGCATCGAGGTTTGGCACATGTCCGATGTAGGAATAATGCAGATCATTATTGAGAAAATCTGCAGCGACCGGAGCAATGTTCATTGCACCGATCGAGAGCACGAGTCTTCGCCCAACCCCGAGTCGCAGGAACGACCGTTCGAGCAACACGAGTGACATGCGCCCGAGCAGAGAAAAGAAAGCGATGAAAAATACTGCGTGGACGAGAAGTAAGCGCGAGTAGAAAAGTTCTTTGCGAATGAGGAAATACCATCCAATGATGAGGACAATCCACAGTCCTGCGGCAACTGCCAGTTTTCCCACCTCGCGCCACGCACTCACCGTTGCATCCATGCGATAGAGCCCGATCAGGGCAGCCAAGATAACGAAGAGCAGCACTCCCGGAATCACAAAGTCCGTCACATACGACATAAAGGGCGGCAATGTTGTTGCGGGTTCCAGCAGCTGAATATTCGGGAGGAGGTCGATCCGCGCCTCACGGAGACGATAGGCCAACAGCAGCGCCGTCAGCACCGCCAGGCCGTCCATAGGGACGCGCATCACGCCAAAGATCGCTTCCGATTTCTTCATAGAGGGAGTGTAACACTCAAAAATTTATTTTTGTTGTAGTTCTAAACAAGGGCAAATGGTTGCCTACAGCCCTCAAAAAGAAGATAATAGTTGTCCTGCTCTTTTGATGATCGCCCAGCCCCTACTGGACTGAGAGTGCTCAGTACCATGAAAAGATTCAAGTGAATCAGGTCAGTAGGGGCTGGGAGGAACGTCCGGGCACCGCGTAAAGGCGCGCTCGATTGTACGCGCCCACGCGGCGCAGCCCTGAAAAGCTCGTCGCGTTGAACGCCTAGTGGGTAACGCCCACCTGCATGCACCGATCAAAAGGCCATGCACGGACCAGTGCCACAGTGACGATGCCTTACGCCCTTAAAAGCGCGAGGAGTGAAACGTCCCCGTAAGGGGTTGGTCCCGCGCGACGCGGGACATCACGGCAAACTCTAGGTGGTGCAAGGAGGATTTGGGTCATTGGAATCACGGATGGTTCCGTCCGTCCGATGTCCCCTCCGCTTGATGCCCTCAGCAATGGGGGACCAAGAGAGATGATCATCCAGTACGTTTTCTCCTGATGTACATGAGGAGGCAACGTACAGACAGAACCCGGCGTACAGAAGAGCAGGACGCAGAGGAGGATTTCGATCCTTCCTCTTTTGCGTATGCAATAACTTCCATATCCTGTGGGCATGCCGCTTTAGCTTAAGTGCCCAGCTCCGCGAAGCGGAGCGTAATACATAAGTACCGGCTCGAGCCCGAGTCAGATCTTTGCAACATCGTATGTCCTAAGCCGCTTTAGCTCAGTGGTAGAGCAACTCACTTGTAATGAGTAGGTCCGGGGTTCGAGTCCCCGAAGCGGCTCCACCCGTCTCCGCTCCTGCGGGAGCTTCGCCGAGGTTCCGCCGTTTTTTAGCAGCCGCAAGGGTGCCGCGGCGTAGTCCTCAGACGAAGCCGGGCAGTTCAAATGGTTCTAATCATAAGCTTGGTTCTAACTTCCTCCACGAGGGAGCTCCAGTAACAAAACCTACCTCGACAAAGAAATATCCTCCGATTCGTTCTCCGTCGCCCACGCGAGCACCGTCACAGTTCCACGCGCGTCCTTCGAAATGACATAGTACGTACCGGTACCGGTCTCCGGCGTTAGCGGATCCCGAGGGACGATCTTCACATAGGAGGCCGCAACATCGCGCAGGTTCACGCCGTTTGCGGCGATGCATTCCTCGGGCAGGATTCTTGTGCGGCAGACCTCTTTGGGAGTCTCGGAGATGTTCCCGGGCAGTGCGCCATCATTCTCGATCGCATACTGATACACCGCGTTGAGGATCGTACTCACGTCGGACCTGCGCTGCGCATCGCGCGCGGCGGCCACTTGCTGCGTCGGATTAAATGCAACGATGATGATCGCGGCAAGAATTGCGAGGATCCCGACGAGGAGGAGGAGCTCAATCAGTGTAATACCGCGGGAAGATGTGGATGGCATAGGGTGAGAGTACGGAACAGGCTTGTAGTGTAGCGAATCCCTTCGTCTACACGTAGTGACCTTGTTTTCTTCATGCACTCGCGAAAAAGACCGATCTATGCCAGAATACAGACGCCTCCCCCATGCCCCGACGCGCCCTTCTTTCGGCATCAAGCAAGCGCGGCCTCGCCGCATTCGCGCGCGGCCTCGCGGATCTCGGGTTCGAGATCCTCGCAACGGGTGGCACCGAAAAATTATTGAAGGATGAAGGGATCGCTGTGACGCCGATCGAGAAGGTGACGGATTTCCCGGAGTGTTTCTCGGGCCGTGTGAAGACAATGCACCCGAAGATTATGGGTGGCATCCTCTATCGCCGCGGAGACAAAGAGCACGAGCGCGAGGCAAAGGAGCACGGCATTTCCCCAATTGATTTGGTTGTTGTGAACCTCTACCCATTTGAGGAAACCGCAGCAGATCCAAAGAAAACATATGCCGAGAACATCGAGCAGATTGATATCGGTGGGCCAACACTGCTTCGCAGTGCAGCCAAAAATAATGCTGCAGTGACGGTCGTTTGCGATCCTGCGGATTACGATCGTGTCCTTTTGGAATTAAAAACGGGCGATACGTCGCCGGAACTGCGTGCAGAGCTTGCGGCAAAAGTTTTCGTGCGCACCGCTGCCTATGACGCCGCAATTGCAGGGGTACTTTCGGGTGGGAAAGCGACTGGAGCAATCCTCACAAACGGAAAGAAGCTGCGCTATGGCGAAAACCCACACCAACAAGGATGGTTCTATGAAGTGTTCGGAACAAATGCCGGTTGGAAGCTCCTGCAGGGTAAGGAACTCAGCTACTTAAACCTACTCGATGCTGACTCCGCATGGAACCTGACGCGGGAATTTATGGCTCCAACGGCCGCGTGCATCAAACATGCAAACCCTTCGGGGGTTGCAACTGCGGAAACGATCGACGAAGCGTTCCAGCGTGCATATGACGCAGACCGACTCTCTGCATTCGGTGTGATCATCTCACTCAACCGTCCGTGCACGGATGTGATTGCAAAAAAAATTATCGACCAGAAGATCTTTACAGAGGTGGTCATTGCGCCAGCGTTCGAAGACGCTGCCCTCGCATTGTTCAAGGATAAGCCAAACATTCGGTTACTGGTCATGGAAGGAAGCACCATGAAAGGATCACTGACGTATCGCACAGCGCTTGGTGGGATGCTGGTGCAAGATGCAGACACGCGCACCGTGACCGAAAAGGATTTGAAAGTTGTTACAAAGCAGGCGCCAACAAAGGAGCAAATTCAAGACATGCTCTTCGCATGGAACGTTGTGAAGCATGCGAAATCAAATGCGATCGTCTTTGTGAAGGATGCTGTGACTATAGGAATTGGCGCAGGCCAAACGAGTCGCGTGGATGCGACCTGGATCGCGGCCAAGCGTGCTGGCGACAAAGCGAAGGGTGCGGCAATGGCATCGGATGCGTTCTTTCCCTTCCCGGATTCTGTGGAGGAAGCCGCAAAGCACGGCATCGTCGCCATCATCCAGCCGGGCGGATCCATCCGCGATGCAGAGGTGTTCGCGAAAGCGGATGCATTGGGGATAGCGATGGTGACGACGGGCGTGCGGGCATTTCGTCACTAATCACGACAGAGATCGCCTGCCTGCGATCGCCTCTTTCAAGGTGACCTGATCCGCGAATTCAATATCGGCACCCATGGGGAGGCCGTGGGCGAGGCGCGTGACGGTCGGCACGAGTGAGTCCAAGTGTTTTTGCAGATACGTCGCGGTTGCTTCACCCTCGACATCGGGGTTCGTCGCAATGATGACCTCCTTGAGTCCGCCTGCCTTTGCCCTGTCCATCAGCTCTTTGAGCTTCAACTGCTCCGGTCCCATCCCATCAATGGGTGAAAGCACGCCATGGAGCACGTGATACACACCGGTAAATCCTGTTTTTTCAAACGCGATCACTTCCAACGGATTTTCGACGACCAGAACCGTTGCATGATCGCGACTGCTATTCGTGCAGATAGAACACCGTTCGTTTAACGTCACCATCTGACAAGCGTTACACATGCGAATCTCTGTCTTCAGCTGAAGCAGCGCGTTACCGAGCCCCTCGGGCGATGCTTTTCCGCTCCGTAGCAAATGGAACGTGAGTCGCTCCGCGGATTTTGGTCCGATGCCCGGGAGCTTGGAAAACTCCTCGATGGTCTTTTGAATTTGCGGGGGGAGCAGCGACATAGAGGAAGAATAGCGAAGATTTTGATAGGACCGAAGGATCGTTTCTTGTTGTTCGTTACTCGTTTCTCGTTATCACCGTATCTCGAAAAACAGGGAACGCAAACGAGAAACGTCAGATGTCCCTCCCCTGCCGCAGTTTCCT
>CAZUFJ010000024.1:0-14669 GCA_964619805.1 uncultured Candidatus Peribacteria bacterium
GGGAGTGGGCGCTGGGCGCTATCGAAATGGCAAATTTGATGCGTCGTTTACCCCAAAAGAAGTCTTCCCGATGAGAAAGCGCACACGAGCCAGGGAATTTGCTCTACAGGTTTTGTACGAGCTGGATATTTCTCGCTCGGATGTCTCCGAAGCATTGGAAGATTTTTGGCAGGACCGAAGCCAGATGCCAAGCGCGCTCAATCAGGGGATGGAAGAGGAATCGACTCAGAAACGCGATGAACGTGATCAGGAGCCCGATGATCGCGAAACGAATCGTGTGCACCGCCTTCTTGATCTTTTCCTCGTTGCCCGCGGAGAGGATGAACGTAATGCCTCCGACAATGATGAACACCAAGCAGAGGATGGAGGCGACGATCAGGGCGAGCGCGATGAACGTTGCGACGATGTCCATGACGTTGCCGCTTTCCAAGAGATCCTGAATCATACGAAAATGGGTAAAAGGAGGATAAAAGAATTACGCACCGGCGGGTTCTAGGATTTTCAAATTGATACGCTGCGATGCGTTGCCGCCGAGAATACGAACCAGTGTGCGAAGCGCCTTGACCGTTTGTCCTCCTTTGCCGATTAATTTCCCCATATCGCGGTCACTGACGCGGACGGTGAGCAGCACGCCCAAATCGTCAATCGTAGGTTCGATGACGAGCTGATCGCGGTCCTCCACCAATGCTTCGAGGACGTACTGGAGAAATTGCAGGCCAGGGAAATCACCAGAGGGAGCAGTCATCTGCGGGAAAGACTAGCTCTCTTTTTTCTCGGTGTCACTGGCAACTTTTGGCTCCTCCTGCGCTTCTGCTGCAGGTGCTTCCTTGGGAGCCTCCGTGACAGCGGCCTTCGGTGCTTCTGCAGGCGCAGCTGCTGCCTCACTCTTCGATGTCCTCTTTGCGTAGCGGACGACGAATTTCTGGAGACCCTTCACGCCCTTCTTCGAAAGGATCCGCGCCACGGTATCACTTGGGATCGCGCCGTTCTTTACCCAATGCTGGATCCGCTCCTCGTTATGCTCGAGCTGAACGGGCTGCTGCGACGGCAGGTAGTATCCCACGATCTCGAGGAACTTTCCTTTCACAGCAGCCGATTTCTCGGCCACCACGATACGGTAGGTCGGGGTGTTTTCGCGGCCAGTGCGTTGGAGACGGATGACGATCATTAAAAAGGAGGGGGAGAGGACCGGCCGGACGATTCTACGCAAAGCCCTGAGGCTCTGCAAGGGGCTTCCTGATGCCTTCCGTGAGAGAGTCCGTTACGCCAGGATCACGCGGATGTCAGCAATGGCTTGGAGGGTATGGCCGCGCTCATCCCTGTCGTATATGAGCTGCACCAGCGCGGGCAACCTTGCCCGCAGTTAGTAGAATTACATTGTACGTCGGATGATCTTTACTGTTTTTTCTGCGGCCGTATCCCACGTGAGTTTTTTTACGTTTGCTCCTGTTTTTTGTGGCGGATTTTTGAATACTGCGGCAAACGCATCCGCCGTCGGTTCGATCAACGCAGCACCGTCTGGCGCAACCTCGGGGATAGCCGTGCGATTGGATGCAATCACGGGACATCCACATGCGGCAGCCTCGCAAACTGGCAGACAGAACCCTTCGTAGAGGCTCGCGGTCACAAATGCGCGGCTCCCTGTGTAGAGCGCCGGCAGATCCTCCTCCGATACTTCGGAAATCCGTCGGACATTCGGTTGCTCCCGGAGCTCCGTCGCTTCCTTTCCTCCTGTTATGAGGATGAGCTCAGCATCCGTGATGCCGCTTTTCGTAAATGCCTCGATGAGCATCCGTACATTCTTATGTTGTTTCGCATTTCCGACATAGAGGAAGTACGGCTTCGTCAACTTGTATTTCTCCTTCACTGCTTTGATGCGATCTTCCAATGCTGGAGTAAATGCGTCACTCACTCCCTCGAGAATGACAGAAGTTTTTTTTGAGGATCCGGGGTATGTGCTCTCAATTTCCGATGCAGTGAATGTGCTGACCGCAATGACAGCTGTGGATGTTCGCATTGTATGGGACAGAAGTGCTCGATACGCGCCGCGTTTCCAGAATGGAGCTTCATTTGGGAAGCGGTGCAGAATGAGATCGTGGATTGTTGCGATAAAGGGAACCGGACAGGACAGGGGAACGTTGAAATGAGGTGCGAAGAGGAGATCCAACTTCGCTTCCGTGAGGATATGCGGGAATGCGGTCTGCTCGCTGATGCTGTAGTGGGCGATATCCGCAGTGATGATCTCGATGCGAGGAGCACGCAACGCACGGAGCCATTCTTCCTCCGGCGAGCGCACGAAGAGTACGTAGAAGAGGGGATCGCCGCGTCGAACCAGCGCCGTCACGAGCTCGCGCGTGTAGCGGCCGAGCCCCGTCTGAGCCCCTGAAAACCGGCAATCAATTCCAATGCGATGCATGGCAGGTACCGTATCATAGCGGTATGGATGTTCGCTCGGCGCTTATGGGCTCAGGATTGCCGCAGTCCGATGCAGAGACTCTGCTTGCATTTGTCATGCAGAAGGATCGAACGTGGGCCTTGTCGCATCCGGAATATAAGCTTGCCCCCGAACTTTGGAAGAAATTTCAGGATGCACTTGAACGAAGACGATCGCATGAACCTGTGCCCTACATTACGGGTACACAGGAATTTTACGGGCGAGATTTTACTGTCGATCAACGTGTGCTCATTCCTCGACCTGCGACGGAGGGGCTCGTCGAGCTTGCGCTCGCTGTTCTGCAGAGTCCCTCAAGCGAAGAGCGGGAAGTTGATAGCGGTATCGTTGCTGTGTCTATGATGTTTCCTCGTGAAGGTACGGCAGAGAAAGTTTCTCTCGTCGCGGATATCGGGACCGGCAGCGGCGCGATAGCCGTTACACTTGCATGTGAGCGTCCGGATCTCCGCGTGATTGCAACCGACATTAGTTCCTGTGCGCTTGATGTCGCTCGCGAGAATGCAAAACGTTCAGGCGCCCTCGATCGAATGGAATTTTTGTGTGGCGATGGTTTCGCTCCGCTTCACACAATGAAAGAGCCGTTCCTCGTCGTCTGCAATCCTCCTTATATACCGAGGGAGAGAACACTGATGCGGGATGTTTCCGCATTCGAACCGCACATTGCGCTCTTCGGCGGTGGCGATGGAATGTCAGTTCTCCGATCTGTTTTGCAGCACGCATCGAAACATCCTGCATGCATAGGGGTGATCTTTGAATGTGGGATTGATCAATGCAAACAACTGCGCGGGATGTTACACTGAAAACGTGCAGAAATTCGTCGCTTCCCTTGGGCAGGTTTCGGCCGTGATTGGGGCGCAGTGGGGGGATGAGGGAAAGGGAAAGGTCATCGATCTCCTCGCGGAGCATTTTGACGTGATCGCCAGGGCATGCGGAGGGGCCAACGCGGGGCATACGATCGTCGTCGCAGGAAAGAAGCATGTGTTCCATCTGCTTCCCGCGGGATCATTACATAACCGGCCGGTCATTCTGGGTTCTGGGATGGTGATCCACCTGCCGACGCTGCTTGAGGAAATTCGGACGCTCAACGTTGCCGGCATTGCTATCGTTCCACGGTTGCATCTATCCCATGCGGCGCATATCGTGTTCGATTTTCATAAGGAAGCGGATGCGGAACTCGAACGGAGACTCCGCGCATCGCGAGGCCAGGGGATCGGCACGACACAGCGCGGCATCGGCCCTGCCTATATGGATAAGGCCGCACGACGCGGGCTCCGGCTCGAGGCTCTGCTGTGGAACGATGAAATTCTCAAAAAGGAAATTGTATCGCGCGTACATGAGGCGGCGAAATCCTATGGCATTACGGTGCATGCTGAAAAAGAGTGGGAGCAGATCCAAGAGGCGAAAGCGATGCTTCAGGGGTGCGTGATGAAGAACACTGTTGCGACGATGAATTCCTATCGTTCCGAAAAGAAAAAGATCCTCATCGAAGGCGCGCAGGCAACGCTCCTCGATCTCGATCACGGAACGTATCCGTTTGTCACGAGCAGCCAGACGACGGCCGCGGGGGCACTCCAGGGGCTTGGGCTTCCGCCACGCGCTCTCACATCTTGTATCGGCGTTGCAAAGGCGTACTGCACGCGCGTCGGCTTCGGCGCCTTTCCAACGGAGGCGGACGAGGAGGCTGCCATCCGGCTTCGAGAGAGGGGAGGCGAATATGGAGCGACCACGGGACGACCGCGACGCTGCGGGTGGCTCTCCATTCCTGATTTGAACTATGGTGCGGAGTTAAATGGATTTGATTGCCTCAATATTACGAAGCTTGATGTTCTGGATGAAGAAGCGGAGATCCCCGTGTGCAGAGGTGAGGGGAGTGGGAAGCCGGTCTATGAGCGCTTGCCTGGTTGGAAATCGAGCACACGAGGTATGACAGAGTTTTCGAAGCTGCCGAAAAACGCGCGGGACTTCATTAGCTTTATAGAAAAACAAACGGGTATCCCGGTGAGACTCATTGGGACAGGGCCAGGAAGAGAGGAAATGATCGTTCGGTGAAATAGCTCGTCCTCTATTTCCTCTAGTGCGTCTATTTCCTTACAGTGCCTCGCCCCACTTCAATTTCTCCCGAAGCGTTCCGAAGAATGTGTCCTGTTTGCGGCGCAAGAATTTCACGGTCGCGCCGTTGCTATGCGCATGGATGCGATCATTGCGCTGGAGGCATACGTAGGTCTGGCCATCGAGCGTCAGGCTTACCTCGACGTCGCCGAATTTATTTTCTTTCGTGAGGACATCCACCGCGATGCGGTGATCACCCGGAATCACGATCGGTTTTTGGCTAAAGCTGTGCGAATTGATCGGGGTCAGAATCGTTGCCGATAAACTCGGATGCACGATGGGTCCGCCTGCGGCCAACGAATACGCCGTGGAACCCGTCGGTGTTGCGATGATGAGCCCGTCGGCGCGGAATGTCGTCAGTTCCTCATCATTGATGCTTGTCCGAAGATTCATGAGCCGCGCGATCGTTCCCTGTGAGATGACGGCTTCATTGAGCACGCAACCGGAGAAGAGCGTTTCAGCGCCGCGCTTCGCCTCGATCCGAAGAACGCTGCGTTCCTCGATGACGGAGTCCCCCTTGAGAAGCTTCGGCACCAGGTCCTTCGCTTGATCCAAATCCGTCTCGGCCAGAAATCCGACGGTTCCGCGATTAATGCTGAGGATCGGAATCGAAAAATCCTTGAGTTCCCGCACAGTGCGAAGGATTGTCCCATCGCCGCCGATGACGACGAGGAGATCCAGTCCCGCTTCCTCATCGAATGTTTTGTATCCCTCTGCACACGTCAAATCCTTACAGCGGCGAGCATCAAGCAGCACATCTGCTCCAGCGCCTCTAAGGATCTCGAGTACCGTCCTCACCGCCTCATCTCTGTGATCCAAGTCGGATTTTGCAGTGACGCCGATGCGCTTATACGTAGGCATGGAAAAACAGTATACCTTTTTTCCAATGCTATATGCGCAGCCGCTTGCGTCACGCCTTTGGTGATGACCCCATAAGGGCGCAGCAATTCGATTACCGTAACGCTTCCAACAGCAAATCCACCGTCCTTTTCCAGGTGAATTTTTCAGCTTGCTTCGGGCCTCTCTCCGAAAGTGATTTCCGAAGGTCATGATCCGTGAAAAGGCGCTCGAGTCCACCGGTGATCGCTCCTACATTTTCCGGATCGACGATCAGCGCCGCACCATCCACAACCTCTACGAGGCTTCCTCGATTTGATGTAAGAGTCGGGATGCCGCGTTGCAGAGCGTCGAGGATTTGCATGCCAAATCCCTCATACAGTGAGGGGAGTGCGAACACCGCACACGTGCTCAAGAGCCGTTCGTATTCTTCCTCAGAAACATAGTTCCTCCATTCGACACCGCCCGTTTCGCGCGCGAGGCGCACGATGGATGCGTCATCCCACCCGCGCTGTCCTATTAAAACGAGTGCAAGATTTTTTCGGAGCGTAGCGGGAAGCATCGCGTACGCGCGGATCAAGCGCTCTTGATTTTTGCGTGGACAGAGCGTTGCGGCGCAGATGATCGTCGTGCCATCCGGAATATTTTGCGTCGCGTTCCTCCGAAGCGGCCCTGCAAAAATGACGCTCACGCGCTCTGGATGAAGCCTCGGAAACCGCTGCAGAAAGTCCCTTTTTGTGGATTCGCTGACGGTGAGGAAGAGCGAAGCCTTCTTCACGATTCGTGGAAGGAGTAATCGTTCGATTGCGCGCGCTTTACGATCATGCGGCTCGCTGAACAATGCAATGAGGTCGTGAATGACGACCGCGGAACGAATGCGACGCGGCAGCAGGAACGGGATAATGAAACTCGTCGGTGCCAGAAACCAATCAAGATCATGCCTCTGTGCGAGTGCTCGTGTAGCACGCAGGTGCCATAGAAATCCTGATCCTGGAATTCGCAACACCTCGACGTGTTGCGTGGATGCCCATGCGGGCAGAGGAACATCGGTTACGAGAACGCAGGGGACGCCGCGAGCCAGAAGTTCACGCAGCAATCCTTCTGCCCAAACACCTTTCCCGGTCTTCCGTGGACGAAATGCCTCCCGGGCATCCAATGCGATTTTCATGCGGGTAGGGGGATACCGTTAGTCTAGTGGGAGGCACGGATCAGTGCTATCCTTCCTGTGTATGAGCATGCGTATTGTGAAGAGCCTCGTGAAGCTCGACCTGGAAGAACAGTTTTTGAACGGTGGGGCGCTGCTTGCGCTCGTCAGTATCTTCATGCCCTGGATCTCGGGAGAATGGCTTGGTGGAGATACGATCACGTATTCTGGCCTCGGCTTCTACACGTCTTTTTTGGGCTTCGTCATTTTTTTCCTGCTTCTTTTTATCCTCCTCATCACGCTCCTGCCGCTCGCGGGAGGTCCGGTGCTTGTGAAGAAGCGCCACCGGGAATTTATCCGCTTCATCGTGACGCTTCAGGCGACGGTACTCGTGCTCGCATCGCTCTCCGTGCTCACGAAGGTGACGTTTGAATTTTCACGCACGGAGGTCCGGTTCGGCATCTACCTCTGCTTGATCGGAAATTTGGTTGCCTTGCTCTACGCGTTCATGGGGTTCCAGGAATATCGCAAATCGCAGGTGCAGGAACTGTTCCACCATCCTGAGGATCAGGTGCCGCCGAGCGAGCGCAAGGAGAATGTGGTTCCACCTCCGCCGCCCCCGCCTCCACCTCCGCCTTCAGCGCCTGAGGAGCATCGCTTGTATCCATGAGTGACGAAGTGATATCCGCGCCGGCGTTTTCGGATCAGGACCTTGTGTATGTGGATCCCGATGCGCGCGCGGTCGTTGCGAGGGTGGAATTTTCGAAGAACGGCGATCCAAAATCGTTGCCGCTTGCAAAGAAGGAGGGATCGGAGGCAGTCGACGAGCGCAAGCGCTGGAGAAAGTTTTATCCGTTCGGCACCTATCGCGCGATGAAGAAGATCTATCACCTGGAGGGAAAAATTGGCAAACAGCAGCCAACAAAAACACTCGATCAAGTGATCGAGCGCGCGCTGCAGGAACCGTTTTGGGATTAAAATCCGCAATGTATTACTACGCCCGTAGAATTTCGCAGGCTTTGATCACTTCATTTTTCGATCCAATAATAATGGGCGTTCTCTGATCGGGGCTCTCGATTTTCTTGTCGAGGATGGATCGCTTACCGTCGGAGGATGCACCTCCCGCTTGCTGAACGAGATATGCGAACGGCCCGCACTCGAATGCGAGGCGTAATTTTCCCTCGGGATATTTGCTGCCACCGATATTCGTGAAGATTCCTTGGCCCTTGCTTAGGATATGGTGGACATCCGCCACCATGCAGCCGGAGTAGCGGAGCGTGAGTTCAGAATCGAGCCAATGATGCAAGAGCTTACGATACGCTGGGGCGTCATTCACTGCGCGCAGATTTCCCGGACTGAAGTTTCCCGCTTGGTCACCGATTCCCAAAAATTCCCGAAGCAGGATAAACTCGCCGACATCATTCAGGATAAATTCATGCACGCCTTTGCCGGCGCTGTAGACGAGGATGGTGCGTGGTCCGTAGAGAACGTAGAGCGCCACGGCTTGTTCACTGGGTTTGTTCCCAATAACATTTTTTGCTTTGTAGATGCCAAAAATAGAGCCTATGGCGAAATTTACATCGACGAGGGAAGAGCCATCGAGTGGGTCGTAGACAACAGAGTAGGTTGCGCTGGCATCAAGTTCAACGATCTCTTTTTGCTCCTCCGAAATGTAGGTTGCAACGGTTCCTGATTTTTTCAAATACTTTTCAACGATCTCATCGCTCAGGACATCCAGCTTCATTTGTGCCTCGCCAAATTGGTTTGTTTTGCCGGCGAGCCCTACCTCCGTTGTCAGGAGTGCATCACGAATATATTTGGTAGCCTCTGCGATGTCTGTAATCAGATGGCGAAGATCATCAGGAACACCCGAAACTTGCGCAAGATGATCATTGAGAGACGGCCGAATTTTGGTGTCGAGCTTCTTCATTGCAGAAGAGTGCCGATCGTTGAAACGAGTTCGGTGACGCGCATGCCATAGCCCCATTCGTTGTCATACCATGCGAGCACCTGAACGAGGACGCCGTCGATCACCGCTGTGGAATCGAGATCGATGGTGCTCGAGTGCGAATCGGAAATGTAATCAGAAGAAACGAGAAGTCCTTCTTCCGTTGCGAGGATTCCTTTGAGCGATCCGTTCGCTGCTTCCTGTAGCAGCGCATTCACTTCTTCCGCCGACGTTTTCTTCTTCATCGTGAGTGCGAGGTATGCCGCAGAAACGTCGGGGACGGGGACGCGAAGCGCCATGCCGTCGATCTTGCCCTTCAGGTGCGGGAAGAGCTTCGCATAGGCCTTCACGGCGCCTGTCGTTGAAGGGATGATCGAGAGTGCGGCGGCTCGTGCAATGCGCATTTTCGAACTGTCGGAGGAGTTATCAAGCAAATTCTGGGAGGCTGTGTACGCGTGCGTAGTGCAGACAAGCCCGCGCTCGATGCCGATGGCCTGATCGAGCACTTTCATGACGGGTGAAATGCAGTTTGTCGTACACGAAGCCGCACTCACGATCGGAAGCGCAGACTTCAATGCCTCATCATTCACGCCGCGTACGATCATCGGAAGCTCGTCTTTGGGCGGTGCCGTAACGAGCACGGCTTTTGCGCCGGCAGCCAGATGCGCTTCGCATTTCTCGCGCGTGCGGAATTTTCCGGAGGCTTCCACCACGATATCTACTTTTAGTTCCTTCCATGGGCACTTCGTAGGATCTTTTTCCTTCACGACGCGCACGATGTTTCCATTGACGACCAAATCTTCGCCTTTGGCCTCCACATTGCCCTCAAACCGTCCATGCAATGTGTCGTATTTGAGCAGGTACGCACGCATATCTGCAGTGCTCGACGCATTGATCGCAACGACGGAAACTTCCTTTGCGAAATGCGTTACCAGTTGTCGATGCACGACACGCCCTATCCGACCGTACCCGTTGATCGCGACCCGAATCATGCAGTGAGCATATCATCCCACCATGCCGACGATAAGCCCCAAAAATACGAAAAATGCGCCGATAATCCAGAGGCGCATGGTCACTTTGCTTTCGCCCCATTCGAGCGCTTCAAAATGATGGTGGAGCGGCGCAGCCTTAAAGATCTTCTTTCCGCCTCGGAGTCGCTTGCTCGTTAGTTGGATAATCACTGAGAGCATTTCGATGACGAACACGAATCCGATGAGCGGGAGCAGGAGCACATCGTCGTTCATAAACGCGATGACGCCAAGCGTCCCGCCGAGAGCCAATGCTCCTGTATCGCCCATGAAGAAGAGTGCGGGTGGAACGTTGTGCCACAGGAACGCTGCAATCGCACCGGCACAGACGGCGCAGAATGCCGCGAGGACCGCGAGACCCTCAACGTAGGCGAGTACGCCGAAACCTCCGAATGCGAGTACGAGGAGCCCGCCCGCAAGCCCATCCAAACCATCCGTCACATTCACTGCGTTTGCCGTTCCAATGATGACGAACATAAAGAGCGGGATGTACCACCACCCGAGCGTCAACGTGCCGTAGAAGGGGACGGAGATTTCCGCGTATCCCAATTTGAAGTAGAACCAGAGCGCGCCGATCGTCGCAAGTACCAGGAGCGAGAGAATCTTCGGCATCACGTCGAGCCCGCGCTTTTTGCCGACGCCGATGATATTCAAATAATCATCGAAAGCTCCGAGAACGCCGAGCGTTACGAGCATGAAGAGCGGCAGATACACCTGACCGCGTTGCAGGAGTGAGTTTTCGACGATGCCGAAGTAGGAAAGTCCGCGTGAGAAGAGCACCGTGATCAAGATCGAACCCCAAATGAGGAGGCCGCCCATCGTCGGCGTTCCCATCTTGTTCTCGTGATATTTGCGGAAAATTGACGCCTCGCGCCCATCGACCGTCTCTACCCGCAGCTGCTTCCCAAGCTTGTTTCTGCGAAGAAACGAGATAAACCAAGGAGTGAGAAAAAGGCCGATCGCAAAGGCGAGGAAGGCATACCCCAAAATCGCGACGAGCGAAATTTCGGGGCGGACAGGGAGGAGGTCGGGAGTCATATGCGGATCAGGGTACTCTCAATCCTCCTTCGATGCCGTCATGCGTGAATGCGCCTTATCGACGTCATAAAATCTCATCTGTTCGCGCTTGAAGAGCAATTCTACGCGTCCCGTTGGGCCGTTACGGTGCTTCCGAATGTAGAGATCCGTGAGACCGGGGCGGTCGCTGTCTTCCTCGTAGTAATCTTCACGGTACATCATGAGCACGATGTCTGCGTCCTGTTCGATGGAGCCGGAATCACGGAGATCCGAAAGCTGGGGGATATTGCCCGGACGGCTCTCGACCGCGCGCGAGAGCTGCGAGAGCGCGAGGATCGGCACGTGAAGTTCGCGCCCGATCTGCTTTAAGGAACGCGAAATTTCCGAGATTTCCTGCACGCGGTTGCCTGCGTAATGAGCATTGCCCGTGCTCATCAATTGCAGATAGTCGATGATCAGCAGATCCAACCCGTGCTCCATCTGGAGCCGCCGCGCCTTCGCGCGAAGCTCCGGCATCGACGATGCGACCGAATCATCGATGAAGATATTTGCTTTGTTGAGCTCATCCATAATCGGCCCCATATTCTGGAAATCGCTGTCATCCAATTTGCCGCGCTGAAGCTTCCACGAATCCACGCCGAGCATCGATGCGAACAGACGATCGACTAACTGTTCCTTGCTCATTTCGAGCGAGAAGATGCCGATGGTTTTGCCAAAACGGATCGCTGCATTTTGCGCGATGTTGAGGGCAAGGCTTGTCTTTCCCATGCTCGGGCGCGCCGCAACGATCACAAGATCCGAAGGCTGTAGGCCCGAGAGCTTCTGATCGAGCGCATGGAACCCGGTCGGGACGCCCTTCACGGTGTTATCGTCCGGCGATTCGTGCATCTCTGCGAATTTCTCGTACCGCGCATCCAGCACCTCGCGAATGTGCATGAATTTTTCCTTCAAAAACATGTTCGTGACGTTAAACACCGTCTTCTCCACCGCATCCAGAAGCTCCGCAATCGGCTTCTCGGTTTCATAGCCGAATCCCGTGATCTTTTGCCCCGCTTCAATAATGCGGCGGTGGACGGCTTTCGTCTTCACAATCTGCGCGTACTGGTAGATATGCGATGACGTCGGCACCGCGGAGGCGAGTTCCGCGAGGAATGCGCTGCCACCGACATCCTGGATCTTTTTGTTGTCAGAAAGCTTCGTCGAGACCGTGACGAAATCAATCGGTTCGTGCTGCTGATAGAGCTCCATAATTCCCTGAAAAATCATCCGGTACGTCGGATCATAGAAATCCTCGGGTATGAGAAGGTCAGAAACCTTCATGATCGCATCGGGATCCAACAGGAGCGCCCCAAGAACGGTCTTTTCTGCATCCGTAGAGTGCGGTTGGGTTTCTAAGATGGGAGTGGAAGTCGTGACCATAAGGGTGGATCGGTAGATTCTTCCATCGCGTCACTCTTCGCAAGTATCTTGCTTCGATTCTTCCTTGCTGAGGAACAGGTGTGCAGAAATTGTGGAAAACTATCTACACAATTGCCTTTGCGCGGATTTCCTTCTCGATTTTCTCGGCGAGCTTCGTATCCTCGATCAAAAACTGACGCGCCTGCTCACGACCCTGGCCGAGCGTTTGCTCCCCGTAGCGGAAATAGGTTCCCGATTTCTCCAAGACACCGTGCTTCACGCCGATATCGAGCAGATCGCCTTCCTTGCTGATACCGCGAGCGTAGAGGATGTCGAATTCGGCCTGGCGGAACGGAGGAGCGATCTTGTTCTTCACCACCTTCACACGGGTGCGATTGCCGACGATTTCCTGTGTTTCGGCATCTTTCCCCGTCACTTTTTCCAGGATCTTGTCGATTCTTCGAACATCGAGACGAAGTGAGGCGTAGAACTTGAGTGCGTGGCCGCCGGTCGTTGTTTCTGGGTTTCCGAACATCACGCCGATCTTCATGCGGAGCTGATTGATGAAGACGACGGAGCAGTTGGTTTTGCTGACGATGGAGGTTAGCTTGCGCAGCGCCTGGCTCATTAATCTCGCCTGGAGACCCATGTGGCTGTCGCCCATCATGCCCTCGATTTCTGCGCGTGGCGTGAGCGCCGCAACAGAGTCAATGACGACGATATCGATGCCGCCGGAGCGGACGAGCGCCTCCGTGATCTCGAGCGCCTGCTCGCCATCATCCGGTTGCGACACGAAAAGAGTGTCTACATCAACGCCGATCTTTTTGGCGTACTGAATATCCAGTGCATGCTCCGCATCGATGAACGCCGCTTTCCCGCCTCGCTTCTGCACCTCGGCAATTGCATGGAGTGCGAGCGTCGTTTTGCCGGAGGATTCCGGTCCGTAGATTTCGATGATTCGGCCCTTGGGGATTCCTCCACCAAGTGCAATATCGAGTGACAGTGAACCAGACGAAGTTTTTTCGATCTGGACCGAGGCTCGGTCACCCATCTGCATGATCGCGCCCTCGCCGTACTGTTTCTTAATTTCTTCAAGAGCCGCTTTGATCGCTTCGGTTTTCGTATTCGTACCAGCAGGTAATTTCGCTTTGGGTGGTTCCATGATTGCAGAGGAGGCGGCGGACTTACGCATGATAGAGGAGGGGAAGAAAAATGGAGAAGGGAGATGAAGAGGAGGGGAACATGCAATCGTCTCTGCATCGGTGTATGAACGTACACTCATGATAGTCATCGAAAGCTTCCTGTCAAAAAACTGCTCTTGCAGAAGCTAAATTAATATGGGTGTAGATACGTCCACCTCAGCGTGACTTTATCGAATAGGGCTAGGGCCAGGACGAAGCTACATCTTCCTACACCCCCCAATGTTCGACGCCAGATCCTGCACGTCGCAGTACTGTCCCGATGGGCAGAGGATTCCCGCAGGGCCGCCGCAGGGTGAGCCCGCTCCGACAGCTGCGCTTGCGCTCGATCCACGGAGAGAGGACGGCAGACCCGTTTGGATCGGCGAGGAACTGCGCGCACTGCTCTTCGTTTCCCCATGGAAGGAGACTCTGCTCAAGATCTGGAGGATGCGCTCGCGTAACACCTGCATATCCTCACCTTCTGATGCCGAAAATTTTAGAATGAGTACGCGTTCTTCGGGAACACGAACGGATACACCTCGATCGATGCGGATCTCCTCGGCACCTGTCTCCTCATTGCGCATGCGAAGCGCGCGCTTCGACGCGATCACGATTGGCGTCGTTTGCTCTCCTGTCGTGCCGCTGCCGCTCAATTGAAAGGGAGCCTTCTCGATTGTGCTCATGGTGATGAGAAGCAGAGGCAAGGAAGTGCCGGACCCGCTGAACGTCGCCTCACGATCCGTGACACGACCCTGCCAGCTGCGCGGAAGCTTCAGGGTGATGCCGAACGAGGAGGGCAGTGGCCAATCGCGCATCGCATCCTCGCGTTCCAGAATCTCTGTGACGACGAAGACGGGCAGCGCGTCAGGGTCCGCATTCTCCTGGAGTGTTCCCTGCATACGTACGCGACTACCCACGACGTCATCCAGATTCACGGCCGAGCTCTCCAAATAGAATTCCTCACGGCCATTCACGATCAGCAAGTGCGTGCCGCGGCGCAGGAGCGAAAGCTCCGCATCCTCCACGATCCCATAGGCTGTTTGCACGCCTTGTGGCAGCGGGGTACGCTCGCGCGAGCCGCAACTTGCAACAAGGAGGAGTGGAAGAGCGAGGAACGCAAAGCGCTTCATACGCAAGACACGGAAGAACCGTAAGAAAGAAGTTCGGAGACCCATTCTTGCTTACTTTTTGCTCTCGTCAAACGCATACACCGCGCGACCCACGCGAGTGAAGTACGGCATCTTCTGAAGGTTCAAGGAAATCGTGCCGACCTTGACCGTGCGCTGCTTGCCGACTTCGACAATGATTTCTTTCTTACTGAGCGGTCCTTTGTCCTTGAGGATGCGCTCGATCACATCGGCAACCGTGCCCGGCTCGTAGCCCCACTCGCGCAGTGCGTAAAGGCCGCGGCCAACGAGGACGAACTGCGGGTAGCGGATGAGCTCGTTGTGGACGGCTTGGACGGTAACGTTCTTATGGTCAAAACGGGCCTCCCGGATGCGGTTGGCGATCTCCATGAAGTGCAGCGGCTCCCCCGACTTCTTGAGGATGATCT
>CAZUFJ010000025.1:0-2908 GCA_964619805.1 uncultured Candidatus Peribacteria bacterium
TGTGGACGTGCGAACGCTACAGTCCGTTGCGGCCGAGAACGCCATCTCACACATCGATTACCTCAAGCTGGATGCCCAGGCAGCGGAGTATGAAATCTTCCGTGGCGCAGGAGACCTGCTGCGGAACATCGGGGTCATCAAAACCGAAGTGTGGTTTTATCCTTTCTACAAAGGACAGAAAATGTTCTCCGATGTGGATCGCCTTCTCCGTGAGGCGGGCTTCGACTTGCTGCGTTACGAGATTGTCCGAAATCACGTGTGCTACAAGGAACGCGTGACCCCAGTCGAACAGCTCCCGCGCGACAAACGCGTGAGCGATCATTTTGGGCAACCCGTCTGGACGGACGCCGTCTACGTCAACCACTCGCTGACCGATCCCAAACGTTGCTTCGCACAGGCAATGATCCTTCTTGATAAGGGGTACATCGACGAAGCATTGCACATCCTGCGTACCAAGACCGACGTCCGCGATGAAAACCTCTTCCGCCTCCTCAGGGAATTCCACGAAGAAGGCACAAGAAGCGAGCGTATTCGTAGAAAGGGATATGCCGCTGTCGACCGTCTCCTGGGACTCTATGGTCGGGCACGGGCCCTTATACGCTAAGCGCGCGCAGGCCCTCTTCCAGGGTCGTCTCGGGCCGGTAGCCGGTTATTGTTTGCAGTGTCGCCGTGCTTCCCACTCGCCGCATGACATCGATGCCTTTTCTTTCGGGAGGAAGCTGTTGATGAATGATTTCGGAGGAAGAGTTCGTGATCGTTTTGATCATCGTGGCAAGATCATTGACGCTCGTCTCCTTCCCTGAAGCGACATTAACTATTTCCGCGCCCGTGGATTTTTCCGCGAGGAGAACGATTGCGCGGACCGCATCGTGCGCGAACACAAAATCTCGTACCTGCGTTCCATCACCGTTAATGGTGAGTGCTTCGCCTTTTTTTGCACAGGCCAGGAACCGGGGAATCACCATCCGCGCGTCTTGCTGCGGCCCGTAGATATTAAAGAAGCGCATGCTCACGCTTCCGAGGCCATACTCTTTCCAAAGATCGAACAGCTTCAGTTCATTCTCTCTTTTCGATTGCGCATACGCGGTCACCGGGCTCACAGGCACGTCTTCGGTAACGTCATCCTCCTGATGAGCGGTGCCGTACACCGCGCTCGTGGAGGCAAAGAGGATTTTTTTGACGCCTGCGGCAATGGCTGCATCGCAAATGTTCTTCATCCCCTTCGCGTCGGTGCGCATGGCGTCTGTGTCCTCCGCGGAGGATTCAGGGCGCAAGGCAACGGCAAGGTGGAAAATGACTTCACACCCCTGTGTCGCGGCATTCACGCTTGCGGCATCGCCGATATCTCCCTCGATAATTCTGACAGCTCCACGGATATCCCGGGAAATACTCTTCTCTCGTCTCACAAACGCCATCACAGTATCACCGCGATCGACCAGGGCTTCCAGCAGGTGACTGCCGATGAAACCAGATGCGCCAGTGACGAGAGCCTTCATAGGAGAGATGCACTGCGAAGAAGCTCGCGGATCTCAGGCTTCGTCAACGGTGTCACTCCCCCCGTTGCGTATCCCTTCACACGGATCACGCGCGCCTCCTTGGAAGGAAGATCGCTTAGAATCGGAGGCACGATAAATGCCTGCTCGGTCTCCGTGGCCATCAGCGCTTCTTGGTCCGTTAAGAGAATTTCGTCTGTTTTTTCGCCTGGGCGCGGGCCGGTGACGGTAGTCGTAATGCTCTGAGGATCTAGCCCGTGCCGTGGGGCGACTTCTTCGATGAGCACATCTACCAAGTCTTGCAACTTCATCATTGGCATCTTTAGAACGAAGAGTTCGCCGCCTTCCATGATCGCCGAGAGATGCAGAACGCGACGAACGGCCTCGGGAATGGATATGAAGAAGCGCGTCATGGAGGGATCGGTGATGGTGACGGGGCCGCCCTTGGCGATTTGGGAAATAAAGGTGGGAATCGCCGATCCCCTGGACGCAAGGACATTCCCAAATCGGATGCTTGCAAAGCGCGTGCGATGGTCGCCACGCGAGCGCATGGCGGACGTCATCAATCGCTCGGCCAGGAGCTTGGTTGCCCCCATCACGTTAAGGGGGCTTGCGGCCTTGTCGGTACTGATCAGGATGACGCGCTCCACGTTCTGGTGCAACGCGGCATCGATGACGTTCTGCGTGCCGATCACATTTGTTTTCACAGCTTCAAATGAGTTGAATTCGCAGAATGGTACGTGCTTGTACGCGGCGCAATGAAACACCACATCGACGTTCTCCAGTGCCATCGTCAAACGACTCAGGTCACGGACATCACCTAATAGAAAGCGTAGATGTTTTTGATCCGCGAATTCCTGTTGCAGCAAAAACTGCTTGTGTTCGTCGCGGGAAAAGAGGCGGATCCTCGCCGGTTGTTCAACCAAAAGCTGCCGCACAATTTCGGTCCCGATGGAACCTGTCGCGCCGGTCACGAGGACGACTTTGCCTTTGAAAAACGATGCCACGGAATACGGGGGAACAGAATGTCATCATACTCGGGAGCAGAAGCCGACGCTAGACTTACACTGGGCCGGAATGCCGTTTTCGGATGATCAAAAAATGCTATCCTATGGGCTCTCATGGCCCCCCTGCTCCCTATTGGAGAACATACCGTCGGCGAAGGCCACCCGTGCTTTGTTATCGCCGAAGCATGCGTCAATCATCTGGGCGACATGCGCATGGCCCGGGAGATGATCGTGCAGAGCAAACTGGCCCACGCGAGCGCGATCAAATTCCAGCACCACCTGCCCGACGAAGAGATGCTGCCGGACGTGCCTACTTCCGATAACTTCGACGAGGCCGAACCGCTGTACGATTTTTTGCAAAAGTACTCCCTGACCCTGGAGCAGCACGCCGAGCTCAAGCGTTTTGCG
>CAZUFJ010000026.1:0-14286 GCA_964619805.1 uncultured Candidatus Peribacteria bacterium
ACGAAGATATTAAGATATATCCTTCCACGCCGCAGATTCACAACATCCTGAACGAGGATTTGCTTCTGGTCACGACCGTGACAAAAGACCGTACGCCAATTTTTTCGAATCCCGCATATGCGCGCGAGGCAATTGAATGTCTTTATCGAGTCTGCTGCTTCGCAGCAGTCTGCGCCCGAGGACGGGCGCAGCTGGAACTAAGTAGTTCGTGCGCCGAGGATTGGTGCGGCCGGTAGGCAGGTCCCGGCTGCGATATTTATTACCTCACCTCCATAACTTTTCCCTTCGTTTTCCATCCTTCATACGGCGTCCATCCGCAGGTGCTTGGAATTTCCGAAGCGCGGATCGTCCATTCTTTTTTGGGATCGATGGTCGTCACTGCCTCGTCAGACTTCCCGAGTGAGAAGATTTTATTTGGATTTGTGAAACAAAGACGAAGGATATCCTCGTACGAGAATTGTATTTTTTTAGGCGGAGCTGATGTTGGGTGTGGCCATTGGCCCACGGCAACGGACAAGAGAAGTGGCAGCATCGTTGCAACCCCCGGCACACCACTCGGTGCCGCAAGAGGATCCCCTGAGCGTTTTTCTTCGAGCGTATGTGGTGCGTGATCGGTCGCAACACAGTCGACTGTGCCATCAGCAATCCCTGTCCACAGTGCATCACGATCCTTCTGTGACCGAAGTGGTGGGTTCATTTTCCCGAGTGTCCCGAGTGTCTCGTAATCATCCTCTGTGAGGAACAAATGATGAGGCGCTACTTCGCATGTGACAGTGAGTCCCTCTTTCTTCGCATCACGGACGAGGGCGAGTGCGCCAGCAGTTGAGAGGTGCGCAACGTGAAAAGGCGTTCCGTATCTGCGCGCGAGGATAATGGCATGCTCTACCGCTCGTACTTCGGATTCTGCAGGACGAATCTTCGAATGTTGTGCGACATCTTTTGCTTTCGATGCTTTCAATCGAAGTGCCTCATTCATCTCCGCATCTTCACAGTGTGCCACAAGCGGAATACCGAGCTCTCCGCAAAGCGCGAATGTTTCCTCGGCTGTACTCCCCTCTGCTTTTTGATTCCCCGTGGAATGATCCAGGTACAACTTTGCACCGACGCATTTTTCACGAAGCATTGCAATCGCAGCATCTTTGCGAACCCACAAGTTCCGGAGTGCGATCAGGTGACGATGCTCCGTAATTCCAAAGAAGAACCGAATATCAATCGGCATTTTTCGTGCGAGTCGGATTTTTTCCGAAAGCGCCTCGAGTGTCACCGTCGGCGGAACCGTATTCGGCATATCGCACACGGTGCCTACTCCGCCCGCGAGCGCCGCCGCCGATTCCGATGCCATCGTGCCTTTGTGTGTTAGCCCCGGCTCGCGAAAGTGTACGTGGCAATCAATCAGGAGCGGGAAGATGAGGTTGCCGTCGCGGAACATCAATGAGGACACAAATCACGCGGCGTCGAGCAGAATCGCGAGGAGCGCCATACGGACGAGGACGCCGTTCTTTGCCTGGCGGAAGTACGCGGCGTTCGGGAGTGTGTCGACATCGGGTGCGATTTCCGAAACGCGTGGCAGCGGATGCATCACGGTGACGTTCTTTCCTTTAAGTTGCTTCGCGGTAAGGACATACGCGTCTTTGAGTCGCTCGTATTCCGATCGATCGGCGAATCGTTCCTGCTGGACGC
The DNA here is from genome assembly GCA_964619805.1 of uncultured Candidatus Peribacteria bacterium. Taxonomy (GTDB): domain Bacteria; phylum Patescibacteriota; class Gracilibacteria; order Peribacterales; family Peribacteraceae; genus 2-02-FULL-52-16. The sequence goes on from CAZUFJ010000026.1 coordinate 1,681, forward strand.
GCGTCATATAGATCACGTCAGCATCAAGCCCATCTTTGATATCACTCTTTTCCTCAAATGGAATGTTTTTCTCTTTGAGGAACGATGTGACTTTCTCGGCCATCGTGAGTTCGGACGGAGAAATGAAGGTGAAGCGGATGTTTTCGTAGAGGCCGAGGAGAAACGAGAGCGAGCTTGCTGTGCGGCCGTAGCGCAGATCGCCCACCATCGCGATGTGGAGGTCGTCGAGCTTCCCGCGCTCTTTTTGGATTGTGAGCAGATCGAGAAGTGCTTGTGTTGGATGCTGCGACGGACCATCACCCGCATTGATGAAAGGGATGTCCGAAACCGCTGCGGCGCGATCGGCGCTGCCCGCCTCTGGGTGGCGCATGGCAATAATGTCCGCGTAGAGATTGACGATTTTTATCGTGTCCTCAAGTGTCTCGCCCTTATACATCGAACTGAATTGAATGCCTTCTGCTGTGATCACATCGCCACCAAGCCGCTGCATTGCAGCCTCAAAACTGAGTCTCGTGCGTGTTGATGGTTCGTAAAAAAGACTCGCGAGAATCTTGCCATGCAGTCGATCGTCACCTCCTTTTGTGAGTACCTTCTCCATTTCTAGTGCTGTTTGTACGATGAAATCGGTGTCCCCCCGAGCAAGTTGCTTCGTGGAAGTGAGGTGTCGGAAGGAGACTCCCATCAACGGTGATAGTAGCAAAGAATTCGAAAAAAACAAACTCTTAGTGAAGAGGGCAGAAAAGGAAGAAAAGGCAGGAAGGGAAGAAAGGGAAGAAAGGTTCCACGCCAAAAGTCGTCGTGACGTTTCTGCCTCTTCTGCCCTTTCTTCCTTTCCTGCCCTTTCTTTCCTGCCATTTCTTCCTTTCCTGCCATTTCTGCCCTTTGCTCACTGCTACCCTGTGCAACAATGAATCACACCCGAGCTATAGCAACCTCCACCCTCTGGCAAATCGCATCGCAGTGCACGATGGCGGCGCTCTCGATTCTGACCATTAAGTTTGTCGCGCTCGGACTCTCGAAGGAGTTATTCGGCATGTACAACTCTGCATACGGATACCTGCAACTGTTTGGCATCCTCGCAGATTTCGGACTCTATGCGACATCGGTCCGCGAGCTCAGTCGTTCGGGTAGCAAGAAGAGCGAGGTCCTTGGTGCATTGATTCTTCTACGATCAATCATCCTCGCAGGATCACTCGCACTCGCACTGACGATTGTCTGGGTGTTGCCGCATTGGCAGGGCACACCGCTTCCCCTCGCGGCAAGCATCGCTGCGTTTGTTCCATTTTTCACGCTCCTTGCAGGAATGCTTCGCACGATTTTCCAAGTGAACTTCAAAATGCATTTCGTATTCGTTGCTGAAGTAACACAAAGAATTATTACAACCGCACTTATTGGTGGGCTCGTACTGATGGGAATCCGCGGAAGCACCGACACAAAAACGATGTATGAATTTTTGGCGGCGGGTGGCGTTGGCGCATTCGTTCTGTTCGCACTCTCACTCTTCTATGGTGGCAGGCTGATCCCCATTCGCATCCGATGGGACGGGACACTTCTAAAATCCGTGTTACGTCGCGCTGCTCCGTACGGTGCTGCATTCCTCTGTATGGCGCTCTATCGCCAATTCGATATCACGCTCATTGCACTACTCCGCCCCGACTTTGATTTACAAAATGCCTACTACGGTCCTGTCGTGCGCATGATGGATATGGCTTTTTTGCTCCCCACGTTTCTCCTGAACTCCGTGCTGCCGATCCTCGGACAAAATGACCTCGAAAAGAAAGACAGCAGCGGTGTGCTTGGAAAAACACTGCTCCTCATCCTTCTTATTGGAACTGTTTCTTCTCTCTTCGCATTCTTTTGGCCACGTGCACTCGTCGCACTGCTCACGACAGAAAGTTATTTGAGTACGGCGACAATGCCCGGATCTGATACGGCGCTGAAGCTTCTTGCGCCCTCGATGTTCCTGAATGGACTCATCCTCTATAGCTTCTATGTCTTATTGCATCGGCATCGCTGGCGGTTGCTTGTCACGGCTCTCGCACTCGGCGCGATCCTCTCGGTCTGGCTTAATGTCCTTCTGATTCCGGATCGCGGATTTGTTGGCGCGTGCATCACCTCCGTCATTGTGAACACAGCACTTGCACTTGCACTCTTCCCTGTGGTGTTCCGTGACGTTCGCCCACGCATCGGTCGACGCGAGATGTTCCAGTGGCTCTGTGTCACGGCGGGCATCGGTCTCATACTCTCTGTCGTTGCCCCCTTTCTCACGAGCTCCGCCAAAACACTTGTCGGACTTGCTACAGTTGCGGGGCTTCTGATACTTCTTGGCTTGCTGACTGGACTTCCGAAGATGCTTCGGCTGTAAGGAGACCTTGGCGAAACGCAAGGAATTTGCTATAATGAGAGGAATACAAACATCCATGAACCGCCTCCGCTTCTTTCTCACTTCGGCGCTCCTTGCGATTCCTTTGAGCGCCTTTTCGGCCGCACCTGCGGGTGTCACGGGTATCACAGCGGCATTGAAGTCGGATGGAACCGTGCACGTTCAATGGGGTGCGACGGAGGGCGACGTCGCGTTCTACCGCGTCTACACCGCTGAGAAAAGTATCCTCGAAAACGGCGGATCGTTCGACGACTACGAGGCGACGCAAGGGGCGGTGACGGAGTACTCCCTTGTGGATCTCCCGTCATTCACTCTGTTGTATGTTTCAGTGCTCGCGGTGAGCGCGAGTGGAGAGGAGAGTCCGTTCTTCCTTGAGGAAGCAACGGTCGAGGGAGCTCCTGCAGCAATGCCGCCGCAGGAATCTTCCTCGATGTCTTCCGTGCCGGCTTCGTCCGTTTCTTCCGAAATGCTTGTCGTGGAATCATCTTCCTCCGCGTCGTCGGCGGGACTGACGCCACCGATGCAAAATGGCGGCTTTGATTTAATCGCAATTGAAGCGACAAGTGCGACGGGCGTGACGCTCACGTTCTCGCATCCGGTGACGCTGAAAACAGAGGATGCCGCACGCGCGTTCCTCATCATGAACGGCTCCGGGAAGATCCTCCCGCTGAAGCGCCTCATCTTCCTCGGGAATGTGATGACGCTCGTGACGGCTCCGCAGGAACGCGGAACGATCTACACCCTCAGCATCGCAACGTCCGTGCGAGGGACCGTCGCAGAGTCTCCGCTCTCCCTCGATCAGACGGAGAACACGGTGACATTCGCAGGTCACCCCGATGGCATCACACCGATGCCGATCCTTGGTGGCAGTACCTCATCTTTGATTGCATCATCCGCGCTCGAGATCCGCAGACTCGATCTTCGCGCGAAGGCGACGCCAAGTGGCTACACCGTGATGGCCACGTGGCAACCGCAGACGGGCGCTCAGGTCGCATCGTACGAGATCCTTCAATCGCGCGATGGCGGACGCACCTTCAGTTCCGTCCAACGCGCTCCTGGTGATTCGCTCGGTGCAAATATTACGGGTGTTACACCGGGTGCATTCACACTCGTTGTCCGCACAGTTGATCCTGCAGGCGCAACGTCCCGCGGCGTGCTCGGTACGATCGAGCTTCCAGAGCAAGGTAAGAAGCCGACAAAGCCTGCAAAGCCGACCGACTTGCCGCGGTCCGGCATGGGCATGGCCCTCGCGCTTCTTGCTACGGGCGCAGTTGTGGGGATTCAGAGAGTGAGACGGCGCATGGCGGCGTACGTGGTCGGTGTATGATCGGTTCCTTTGGCAGAACGCCGCACAGCCCCACGGCTCTTTCTTGCGATCCTTCTTGTGGGGATTGCGCTCATGTTGATGCGCGAGCTTCGACTGCGTCCCGACGGACGACTGCATGCGTACTTCCTGGATATCGGACAGGGCGATTCCATCCTGCTTGTAACGCCCGGCGGCAAACAAATCCTCATAGACGGCGGGCCGGATTTAAAAGCTCTCGAGCACCTCGGGCGTTTTCTGCCGTTCTTCGATCGCAGCCTCGATCTCGTGGTCCTCACGCACCCGAACTTGGATCACCTGGCCGCATTTCCGGAAATTCTTCGTCGCTATCGTACCGAAGCTTTCTTGTTTACGGGCGTCGCATTCAAATTTCCTCGCTACGACGCGATCCTCGCGGAGCTTCGGGAATCGGACACGCAGGTTTCTTTTGCAGATCCGAAGAGAGATATCGATATGGGCGACGGAGTCATCCTCGATATTGTATGGCCGCCGCGTGACGTGTTTGGAAAAGAATTTTCCGAAGTGAATGACACGGCAATGGTGATACGAGTACTGCATGCATCTGGCTCTATCCTGCTTACGGGTGATATTGAAGAAAAGGCAGAAGAAGAAATCCTCAGAACAGGTGCAGATATCCAGAGCACAGTGTTAAAAGTTGCACACCACGGAAGCAGGACATCGTCCTCTACTGGCTTTCTCCTCGCGGTTCGTCCCTCACTCGCTGTGATTTCCTTGGGCGCAGAAAACACCTACGGCCATCCGCATGCAGTGACTCTTGATCGCTTACGCGCATTTGGAATTCCTATTCGGAGGACGGATTTGGAAGGGACGGTGGAGATTACATTCCCCGACAAATAACATTACCAGCTGCCGGCCTCTGACTCCGAGGCTCAGACTCGATGGGCACAGTGCGCTGTGCCCCTACAGGAAGAAGCCTCACGTGTTCCGGGACGCGCGCAGCTCTTTTCCGCTACACTATCCCCCATGCATGCAATCCTTCTGTTGGGTGGAAAATCGCGGCGGTTCTGGCCGCTTGAGGAAAAGAGCTTGTTCCCTATTTGTGGAACAAACCTCGCCGCACGCCAAATTGCGATGTTGAAATCCTGTACGTGCGATGTGACACTCGTGTGTTCGCAGGAAAATGCGAAGGATACGAAGGCGGCGTTCCCAAAACTTCCCATGATCATTCAGAGAGCGGGGCCTGGGATGCAGGGCGCACTTCTTTCTGCCCTCCCAAGCATCAAGACAAACCCCGTGCTTATTGTCTCGGGCAATGATCTATTTGATGTGGAGGTTCTGCGTGTATTGATTGCAACCCCAAAGAAGGGAGAGGGTGCGATTCTTGCCGAGCGCGTGAAGCGCTATTTCCCCGGCGGCTACCTGACGATCAAGGGCGGACGTGTTGTCGGCATCGTCGAGAAACCAGGTGAAGGAAAAGAGCCTTCGGCTCTCGTAAATATTGTCGCGCACATTCACCCGGATAGTTCGGTACTCCTGAAAAAATTGAAGGCGACGCAGAGTAACAAGGATGATGTGTACGAAGTGGCGCTCGCGGGTTTACTCAAGGACGCAACGTATCGTGCAGTGCGAAACCGGGGCGTGTGGCAGGCGGTGAAGTACCCTTGGCACCTGCTTACGGTTCTTCCGCTCTTCCTTCGTGACATCAAAAAACCGCAGATCAGCAAGAAAGCTCTCATACACCCCACCGCCGTTATCGAAGGAGCGGTTGTCGTCGAAGACTCGGTGCGCGTCCTGCCGCATGCGACGATTGTGGGCCCGGTACATATCGGCCGCAGAACGATCATCGGCACAGGCGCGCTCGTCCGCGGATCTTCGATCGGCGAAGATTGTGTCATCGGGTTTGGGACGGAAGTGAAGGGCAGTATTCTCGCAAACAATGTCTGGGCACATATGGCCTACATCGGCGACAGTGTTGTCGGATCCGGTGTCACCTTTGGCGGCGGGTGCGTCACGGGGAATTTTCGTTTTGATGAGGGAGAGATCCTTTCCGTGATAGATGCGGAGCGCATTGCAACGGGGCTCACGAAGTTCGGTGCGATTATCGGATCGGGAGCCCGGATCGGCATTCAGGTGGGAACGAATCCTGGTGTGAAAATAGGGGGTGGCAGTTTCATCGCTGGCGGAATATTGTTGCCCGCAGATGTTCCTGATGGAAGCTTTGTGACAATAAAGAACGGCGAGGTGGTTGTGCGCCCGAATACTGCGGCTCCGAAGACTGCAAAAAAGAGGGAACTGTGCCGTCAGAAACTATAGAAATGTGGAGATTGGATAAAAAAGTTATCCACACTGCCTGTGGAGAAGGCGGCAACGCCTCTTTCGTTCTTTATGAAAAATTGAGGTTGGAATCATGAGTTTTCATTGTCCCCTGGCTAAAAAAATCAGGCGTAGGTTGTGGTGGTTTGAAAAAGGCTTGTCCACAAGTTTTCCACACCCCTCCCACACAAGGAATGTATGCGAACTCCCGGCCGGGCCTCCAAACGCCCTCCTTTTTTCTTCTCCCCCCCCTCTTTCCACAGATTCCAATTGACCTTTGGGATCTTGGGAAGATGTTATGATGACGACGGATTAAGAGAATACATTCTCTCCCCTTCATCACTCATGAAATTTTCCTGCAACACATCGGAGCTCCTTCAGGCGCTTCACTTGGTGAGCCATGCGATTGGTACACAGCAGGCGTTGCCGATCCTTGAGAACATTCTTATTCAAGTTGAGGGAAAACGCTGCACAGTGAGTGCGACGGATTTGGAACTAAGCATCATCACGGCATTTGAAGCGAAGATTGAAAACGAAGGAGCAATCACCATACCAGCCAAAGCAATTCTCAATTTTGCACAATATTTAAATGATCCGGAGGTTTTACTGGAAACCAGCGAAGGAACACAGCTTAAATGCACATCAAAACACGCGAAAACATTCATAGCAGGCGAGGCGGCATCGGAATACCCAACGATCGCCAACGTGGAAAAGCAGACGGCCTTCACATTGGAGGCAGATTCACTCCTCCGCGCGCTCAATGTCGTTACATTTGCATCCGCAAAAACGACGCTGCGCCCCGTGCTCTCCGGGGTCTACGTGCGAACAGAGAAGGGCCATCTCATCCTCGTCGCAACGGACAGTTATCGCCTCTCGGAGTACCGTATGTCGCTCAAAGGTTCAGAGGCTGAGCTTTCCTGCATCATTCCAACAAAAATTCTCGATGAGTTAAAGATCATGTTGAGCGCGCGTAAGGGGGACAAGAAGTCACCAGAAGACAGAGAGAAGAAGGAGGAAAAGAAAACCAAGGCAGAGGGGCTAAAAGTCGAGGCAATCCTCAGTCGCCAGCAGATTGAATTTCAGGTCGGCAGTACGCGCCTCCTCTCCCGGCTCATTGATGGAAAATTCCCGGATTACGAACAGATCATTCCGAAGGACACAAAGACAAAGGCGCTCTTCAACACGCGCAATCTCGTGCTTCCCGTGCGTCGCATGCACTATTTCGCAAAGGAACTGAATAACACTCTCACATTCCACATCACGAAAGGAATGGTGAAGGCGACAACCCCCGTGACTCAGGCGGGACGCGACGAGGCGGAGATTCCAGTCGAGAAGACCGGTGACGATAACAAAATCGCGCTCTCGTCCTCCTACCTTCTCGATCTCTTGGGCCACATCGAATCCGATCAGATTGAGATGCAGGTCGTCGACAATATGCATCCGGCGGTCTTTACACTTCCTTCCGAGAAGCCGTTTTTGCACCTGATCATGCCGCTCCGAATGCAGGAGTGACAAGGGAGGAAGGGAAGAAAGGGCAGAAAGGGCAGGAACGTCATGACGATTTTTTGCGAGGAACCTTTCTTCCTTTTCTTCCTCTTCTGCCCTTTCTTTCCTCATTGTATTAATAAACCACTTCTGCTATCCTAAACACACATTCAACGCATCGAACGAATTCGCGTTTGAACGTTTGCGCGTCACTGACTTTTGAAAACAGACGCGCTTTCTTGCATCACCGGTATCCCCGTGGACCCCTCACTCCTCCTTGGTACAGACACTCATCGCGATCTCGCAACCCTGCTTGGCAAGAGCGGGAGTTTAACGATTTCGGGAGCTTCAAATGAAACGGCGAAAGCGCTCCTCACAAGCCACCTCCTGTCGTTTGGCCCATGCCCGTCACTCTTCGTCACCGAGAACGAATCCAACGTGGAGGGACTGAAGCAGTGGCTGACATTCTTTGAGCATCCAACGGAAGAGCTGCATCCCATTACAGACAGTGGTGGGAATATTGTCCCCGAGGCTCTGCAGCTCTTCCTGAATTTCATGGAGTGTGAGACCGCAATGATCTATGCAATGACACGCGCAACATGGGAAGCGCCATTCCCAAGATTCACGGAGCTTCGTGAGCGGAGCATCCGGTTGCTCCAAGGTGAAAAACTCGATTTCACCGCTTTCATCGAGCAATTACTCGAGCGTGGGTATCGCCATGGTGAGGATCTGTACCTGCGTCCGGGCGAATATCGACGCATCGGCGACACACTGGATATTTATCCGGTCCAAGCGGCAAGTCCACGCCGCATGACCTTCGATTTCGAGGTCGTTTCAAAAATTCTTTCCGTTGATGCTACTGACCTTTCAAAAACAGAAGACGCCGGCGAGGAAATGACGATCTTCCCCGTAAACTTTCACTCTGCAGAGCTGCTCAAGGACCAATTCCCACGCGGCGCACTCCTCATCCTCGACGACCAAGACGAGGCACTGGTGCCCCCAAGTGCGCCCAGGCTCTCCTTCACGGCATTTCCTGAATCCGAGAAAAATCATGCGCATTTACGCTACCTCTCGGTCCTCAAATTCTACACACTGACGGATTTCCTGAACGACGTCCGCGATAAATTGCAGCAGAAGTGGACGATTCTTGTTGTCACGAAGCGTGCGAAGGAGCTCCAGAATATTTTGACCGAGGAGCGTATCGCACACGCAGAGCAAGGCACGGCGCGCGCGGGTGCTGTGACAATTATCTCAGCCGAGGACGACGATCACCTGCCCCACTCACTCCAAAATCCAGATCTCCGATGTGCGCTCCTCACCGATAGAGAGATCTTCACGCTTCGTAAAGCCCAGAAGCAGCGAAGCGTTCAGAAGCTGGCGCTCGATTTCATCACATCGCTGCAGCAAGGCGACTACGTGGTGCACATGGACCACGGCATCGGTCACTTCGAGGGCATGACGCAGAAAGAAATTGACGACGTGTCGCGCGAGTATCTGGAACTCTCGTATGCAGGAGGCGATAAATTATTCGTGCCGGTGGATCAGGCGGATAAACTCAGCAAGTTTGTCCACGAAGAAGGGCAAGAGCCGACCCTCACCAGACTCGGCGCCGTCGAATGGAAGCGAACAAGCGAGAAGATGCGCGCGGAAACCGCCGAGATGGCGCACGAACTCCTGGAGCTCTATGCCCGTCGCGCCAAGGCGAAGGGGTATGCGTTCGCGGAGGATAACGAACTGCAGCGGCAGTTCGAGGCGAAGTTCCCCTACCAGGAGACGCCGGGCCAGATGAAGGCGATCGAGGATCTGAAGCGCGACATGGAGAGCCCGCACCCGATGGATCGCTTGATCTGTGGCGATGTCGGATTTGGAAAGACAGAGGTCGCGATGCGTGCGGCATTCAAGGCAGTCCAATCTGGCAAACAAGTTGCTGTCATCGCGCCGATCACGATCCTTGCCGACCAGCACCTCCGGAGCTTCCAAGAGCGTATGCAGGGGTTCAAGATTCGTATCGACATGATGAGCCGGTTCCGAACGCCGAAGGAACAGAAGGTGACACTCGAGAAACTCCGCAAAGGCGATGTGGATATCGTCATCGGTACGCACCGCTTGCTGCAGGATGATGTGAAATTCCTCAATTTGGGCCTGCTGATCATCGACGAAGAACAACGATTCGGTGTGAAACAAAAAGAGAGATTCAAGGAAATGCGCGCCTCCATCGATATTCTCACTCTTACAGCGACGCCGATCCCACGGACGCTCAACCTCGGCCTTCATAAGCTCCGCGATATCACCGCGATCACGACGCCGCCGCCGGGGCGTCTCCCGATTATCACCGAGGTGCGCAAGTACAGTGACGAACTCACGAAACAGGCGATCCGCACCGAGATCGAACGCAACGGTCAGTGTTTCGTGCTCCATAACCGCGTAGAAACAATCGACGCATTCGCGGGGAAACTGAAGGCGCTCGTTCCCGAGGCGACGTTCGTCGTCGGGCATGGGCAACTCAACCCCGACAATCTTGAAAAGCGCATTGTCGCGTTTAAGGAAGGCAAGTACCAAGTGCTCGTGAGCTCGACAATCATCGAAAACGGCATCGACTTGCCGCGCGCGAATACGCTGATCGTGAACGAGGCGGAAAAATTCGGCCTCGCGCAGCTGTATCAGCTCCGCGGCCGCGTTGGCAGAGCGAAGATCCAGGCATACGCGTATTTCCTCTACCACACGCAGAAACTGAAGGATGATGCCAAGAAGCGGCTCCGTGCAATTGTGGAAGCATGCGAACTAGGAAGCGGCTTTCAAATTGCCATGCGTGATCTCGAAATTCGCGGCGCGGGCGAGATCCTCGGTGCCGAACAATCGGGAACGATGCAGACCGTCGGTGTCAGCCATTACCTCCGCATGCTCAAGCGCGCGGTGGATGAGCTGGCCACGGGTGGCAAGGAAGAAGCGGTGGAGGACCTGGCGGTGGAGATCCAGCTGCCGGTCGAGGCGCTGATCCCTGCGTTCTATATCACTGATGAAGAGGAAAAGATCTCGGTGTACCAGAAACTTTCTGGCAGCGAGGACGAAACAATTCTCGCGGAATTCGAAAGTGATCTTCGCATTGAGTACGGCGATCTACCGAAGGAGGTTCGGCACCTCTTTGGCGTGCTTCGCCTCAAGCTTGCGGCACGTCGCAGTGGTGTCGTCCGCGTTTCTGCTGACGATACCATACGTACAGGGCGCGAGATCGTCCTGGTGCTTTCTGCGCGCGTGACGGCCAAGGAAATTATGCAGCTCATTTCAAAGCACGGCGGATGGAAGATCAGCGGCTCGACACTTCGTATTCCAGAGGCGGAGCTCTGCGCCCCGGGGGACGGAGCCGCGCTTTTAAGTACGCTTACGGAGCATGTCGCGCTCCTCACAAAGAAGAAAAAATAGATGAGTAGGATGACGGCATGAGTTTTATCTGCTGCTTCGCAGCAGTCTGCGCCCGAGGACGGGCGCAGCTGGAACTAATTTATTCTTATAATAATTCCAGCCGCGGGCGTCCCGTCCGCGGACTGCGCCCAAAGGGCGCAGAACTCATGAAGCGGGTAATACCCCGTCAACTTGCTGCGGGGTAGTTCATTCACTTTTCTGCATATTTTCGCTATACTGAGAGGAATGAGCACTTCCCCTCTTCCGCCGAAAATCCCGACCGGCCAGGAACTCTACGATTCCTTGATGGGGCACATCGAGCCAGAGCTTACGACGGAGGGCTTAAAGACGTTGGATACGAGCTACACAGGAGAAACACCCGAGCAGAACGAGGAGCGAAAAAAGAGGTACGTGCTCGCGTTCGAGCAGTACACGCAAGCCTATGAGGGCTACGTGCTTACTCTTGCTTCCCAGGTCGAGCGCTATCGCAAATCTTCCTTCGACCAAGTGGAGCTTCAGGATCGCGGTCGCGAGGAAGGATTTTTGGAGCGCCTGACACAGACCATCTACCAGCAAGCCGCATGATGCATTCTTCTTTTTCCGCAATCGGCGAAGCACGAACGGTTTTTTACAATGCCGCTCCCAATGCGGAAGTGCAGGGATCGCAGTTTGAAGGCCGAGAGAGGCGAGATTCCCAGGAAACACTCGACCCTAATAAAGACGCGACCACAGCGGCAAAAGATAAAGCTGCGGAACTTCAAAATGGAGCCGTAAAGAAGATGAACACACTGGCAAAGCGCACAAAAACCGTGGAAACCGATGCAGAGAAACTTCGAAAACTTTCGGACACGGATGACATAGTGACTGGAGCAAAGGATGCAACGGTGATCGGTCTCCTCACGCCGGATGCGCATACAAAGCCAAACACAGAAGCCACAGCACTCGAAACCGCTTCTGTAAAAGTTTCTGCAGGTGACCGCGCGAAGGCGGAGAGGCAGGAACAAGAGCAAAAGGAAAAAGTTATAGCTCCGGAGAGTCCCGATCTTCAAACGAAGGAGCAGACGAATACATTGGGGTAAAATATGTGCAGGTGAAACTCTGACCCCCGCAGCCGGGACGCGGCGTCCCGGCTGCGGAGTTGGGTGAGTGTGGGGCTTTATGCAGATATTGCGCTAAAACGCCCTTTACGCTATAATTAGGAGAAGTATTTATGGCAACACAAACACTCCTTTCCGGCGCAAATCCCCCCCTGATTCTCACGGGTGATGCGATCTATGACTCGATCATGTCGCAGATCGAGCCGGAGCTCACGGTCGCATTTGTTGGTACGTTGAAAGAAAAATAAAACAACGAAACGCCCGAGAAGGCGCAGGCTCGCGTGGATCGTTACAACGTTGCGTTTGCAGAATATGACAAACGCTTCGCAGAATATTCCCGCACATGGCAGGAACAGTGGGATAAATATAAACATACGGTGATGCAGAGCCTGGAAAACGATGCGAAGACGGAGGAGGCCGCTGAACTTCAGAATATGGAATCACAAATTTCCCAAATTTAATTATGGGTGCAGAACAATCAAATCCACCGGTCAAAACTGAAAATGTACCTCCAGTGCCTCTTGAAAAGAAAGCGCCAGAAACAACGCCGAAAAAACTTGAGAAAGATAAGAAGCAAGAAGTTGTAAAAACTCCAACAGAAGCATCTGAACAAGTAGATAAGCGTCGCACAGAGGCTGCGCAAC
>CAZUFJ010000027.1:0-3216 GCA_964619805.1 uncultured Candidatus Peribacteria bacterium
CGTGACCATGCAAGCATGTCATCGCTGCTCGCAACGCTGAGCGCAACGGCATCGAATGAATCTGTGGCTGCAGATTTCGGAGCGTGCGGCGCGGGCATAGGGATGAAGGGTAAGGATTAGGATTAGGATTAGGACGTATACATACGAAACTCCTGAGCTCCTCACGGGGCGATCGTCTGAATCGCTGGGGGAACTCCGGAAATGTGGATCTATTATAAGGATGCAGGAACCATGTGCAAGCTCAGAAAATTCATTTTATAAAGAATTCTTCTTTCCTATCCCTGACCCTGACCCTAGCCCTAGCCCTAGCCCTAGCCCTAGCCCTACTTCCCGTACTTCTTAAACATCTCCGCAAACGATCCGCCCGATTCTTGCAATGCTTTGCGAAGCATCTCGACTTCGTCTTCTTTCAAGTTGAGCGTCGAGGAGGCGTTCTGCATTTCCTTACCCTCATGCGGCATGGGAAAATTCTCGGCGCCCTGCAGCGACGCATGGAGCACAATAAATGCGTCACATGTGTCGCATTTGAGCTGCAGCAGCATGAAATCATCGCCGGCGAGTCGCACCGATGTCATATCCACCGGGACGCGCTTGCCGCACTGGGGGCAGCGCATCTGTTGCTCGATCCGCTGGATGATGAGCTGAAGCGTGTGAGGGTCAAGTTCCATTGAACAAATTGTACCACGCCCCGGAGTGTTCAAGCGAAAAACTGTATAGTTTTCTCGTGATTCTCATCCCGATCTATTCGAAGATACTGAAATCCGGCGACATGCTCGCCCCCTCGATTGCGGCCTTTCTCAAAGAGAGCGACATCGTGGCGGTTTCGTCGAAGGCAATTGCAACGATCGATGGGAATCTCATTGATCTGAAGAATGTCACACCTTCAAAGGAAGCAGAGGAATGGAGCCGCAAAACCGGACGCAGCCCGGCCTTTTGCGAGGCAACGATTCAAGAAACAAAACGGCTTCGCGGAACGGTGCGCGGATTTTGTCCGGGGGCGCTCGTGACCGAGGTGCGACCGGATGGAATGCCCGAAGGAACGATCATCACCGCGAACGCGGGGCTCGACGAAAGCAACGCCGGTGAGGGCTTTGCGATCGGATGGCCGCTGGACCCCGTGAAATCCGCAAAGGAATTGAAGGAGGCGCTCGGCGGCAAAGTCGGTGTCCTCATTACGGATTCCTGCCTTCGTCCGCGTCGCCGCGGTGTTGTGGCATTCGCACTCACGGTCGCAGGGTTCGATCCATTTGCACCGCAGCAGGGAAAAGAAGATCTTTTTGGAAAGCAGCTTCGCATCACGACAGAGGCAACCGCCGATCAACTGGCAACCGCCGCGAATTTCCTGATGGGAAATGCAGGGCAAGCTACACCTGCCTGCATCATCTGCGATCACGGAATCCCCATGACTGAATTTGCGGGTTGGGTGCCGGGGATAGAACCTGATCAAGATCTATTTAAAGAGCTCATTTGAAGCCCGCAGCCGGGACGTCGCGTCCCGGTATGCTAGGCTTTCACCATGAATTTTGTCGTACTGAGTTCTTCTCGCGGCACCACGTTCCAGGCGATCCTCGATGCAATAAAGGATGGATCACTGACTGCGAAATGTTTGGGCCTCATTTCTGATCGTGAGGACCGTGGTTGTGTCGCAAAAGCGCGAGCGGTAAATTTGCCAGTTGTGATTGTTTCTAAGCCCGCAGCCGGGACGCCGCGCCTGCCCCCCGAAGCTTCAGCAAAGGAGGGTCCCGGGGAATCACGTGAGGAATATGACAAACGGCTCGATGCAGCGGTGCGCTCCCTTGGAAACGTAGAAATTATCGCCGCAATCGGTTGGATGTTTTTGCTCTCCCCGTGGTTCGTAAATTCCTGGAAACACCGCATCCTGAATGTGCATCCATCACTGCTCCCGAAATACCCGGGTACGCACTCGCACGCGGAGGTACTCGCCGCTCACGAAGCAGAATCTGGAATGACGATCCATTTGATTGATGAATGGCTTGATACAGGGGAAATTATTGTACAAAAAACTTGCTCAGTTGAGCCGAATGATACGGAGGAAACTCTCAAGACGCGGGTCCAAGAACTAGAGAAGGAGTGGTACCCCAAAGTACTGCAAATGATTGAGACGAAGGAAATTACGTTGTGATTTTTTTCCACCTTGAGAGCGGCCTTCCATGGCCGCGACTAAAACCAATGCATCGCGCCCGTGGAAGGGCGCTCTCGTATTTCTCCGGTATAATTGCACCTCCAATGCCTGTCCCCTCTTTTATCATCACCTGCACACGCAATGTCAAGATCGCGACCGATGTGTATGAGATCGCATTTTCCAAGCCCGCAGGTTTTACCTTCAAGCCGGGACAATTCGTGCTGCTCGATGTTCCACTCGTCGAAAAGACTGACGATATTCAAACGCGCGCATTCTCCATCGCATCCGCTCCGGAAGATGCGGAGCTCCTCTTTGCGATGAAGCTGAAACCCGGCGGCCGCGCCAGCCGCTGGATCGTGGAAATGTTAAAAGAAGGAACCACCGCACGCATGCAGGGGCCGTTTGGAAATTTTCTCTTTGAGGAAAAATCGGAGAACGAAACAATCATGATCGCAACGAGCACCGGCATCGCGCCGTTTCGATCGCAGCTCCGAGCACATCCTCCGAAATCCGGTGATAAGAAAATCGATCTGATCTTTGGCGTGCGAAGCGAAGCAGATTTATTTTGGACGGAGGAAATCAATTCCTGGTCGAAGCAATTTGAAAATTTCTTCCTGCATATTGCGCTCAGTAGCCCAGGCGCAGATTGGAAAGGCCATCGCGGCCGCGTGCAGACGCTCGTGCCACTCCTGTTCAAAGATTTCACGCAGAAAAGCATTTACCTCTGCGGCAGCCCAGAGATGACGAAGGAACTCAAGAAAACCTCTATCGAAACATGGGGCATTGATAAAAAATTCGTGCATGCGGAGGGGTATATTTAGAACACACTCCACCCAAGCTCCCGCAGGCCACCCAAGCTCCCGCAGCCGGGATGCGCGCTTGCCCGTCCGTAGTCCCGCACATGCGGGACGAAGGAGGGTCCCGGGGAAATACATATGATACACTCTTCCCATGGTCAAAAAGGGAAAGAAATCACAGACTATGGGGGGATTGCATGCAGTCGCAATCATTGCTGCAACATGCGCATTCTTTTTACTGCCATTTCTTTCAGGCGAATCACTTCTCGGCCATTT
>CAZUFJ010000028.1:0-4201 GCA_964619805.1 uncultured Candidatus Peribacteria bacterium
GCTCCAAAACAGCCCGAGGCGGAAAAATCCCTGACTAAGTCAGGGGGTGAGAAGAAAGAGGCTGTAACCAAACCTGCAGACGCACCTGAACAGGTGAATAAACGTCGCGCAGAAGCAACGCAAGAGTCTGATCATCAGGAGCAGCAGCAAGAGGATCTATTGAAGCGCTGCGCTGTTATTACGGCGGAAAACATGACACCGAAACTCTACGCACAACTTAAATATGTTCAGCAACACTTAACAGGGATGACCTTTCAGGATCTTCCGCCAGACGTGTTCAACGTTCTTCGCAGCACGGATGCAGTGATTCGCGGCATGGTGGCCCAAAATGATATTCATCCAGATGATGTTGATGTTATTGCTCCACGCTCCCAAGCTGCCCTGAACCACTTCATCGAAATGGTTTTCCAGGCGATACCAGAAAAAGTGCGCCAGCAACTTGCGTCACCTGCAAAGACACCTACGCCAGTGCCAAGCTCAGACACTGAGCCAAAGAGGCCAGTAGCTCCTCCGCCGAAAGAAACTTCTCCCACTAACTCAAAACTCCCCTCAGGGAAGGGTGAAGTAGTGAAAGCCGTGCCTGAAAGTAAGTGGAAAAAGGGTGATTTCATTCAGGGTGACAAACTCGCAAAAGTCCCAGGGGCAACGTGGAACCCTAGGGAAACATATAAGGTACTTGGACCTAAAGAGGGCGATCCTACAAAGATCGTTCTTCAAGGTACCGACTTTAATAAGACGGACAAAATAGAAGTTGCTATTGTAGATCTTAACGCCGTTAGTGCGCCCCCGAATCGTGTCACATCGAGTGAAAGTAAGGTTACACCACAGGAAAAAGCTACATTCAAAAAATTTAATCTAAAAGTTTCGGATCCAATTAACGGCTTGTCACTTAGTTCTAGCTCTGGAAAAGATCCCGCAAAAAATTATATCATCCAGTCCATTGATGAAGACAAAGGGAAAATCAAGCTTAGGGACACAACAGTAGATAAGTCTACTATTAGGTTTGAAATACTTTCATTCGATGAATTCAATAGGGATTATGCGGAGTATCTAAAAAACAGCCCACCAAAAAAGAAGTGAAGTCTGGTACGGTATCCCCGTCTTTAGCCGGGGTGGCGAAATGGCAGACGCATCAGCCTTAGGAGCTGACGGGAGCAATCCCATGGAGGTTCAAGTCCTCTCCCCGGCACCATTCGTAGTGGATTCTTTGACACGCAATTTGATGATTGTAGAGTTATTTCCTTATGTCTCCGAATGATTCTCCAGAGCTACTGCGGCCGATCACCATATTCCAAGTTGTAATTAAGATCGTTCTCCAGACATATCTCTTTCCATTGAGATCCTGTTCTTCTCCACCTTCCGCTCCAGATCGAGCGTGGCAATTTTGCGGCGGCCTTCCGTTTCCGCATCGATCTTTTCCTTGATCGCACGCTGCTCGATGGCGCGCTTTTCGTTGCGATAAGCGGCTTCCAGTTCGGTATTTTTCTTTGCAGTTTTTTGCTGCAGCAAACCGAGATCGCGCTCCTCAAGTTGCTTCGCTTCGCGGAGCTTCTGTTCCTTCTCGGGGCTCCGAAGGCCGTTTGCCTCCCCCTCTGCGCGATGGAATTCCGATGCAACAGCGGCTCGACGGCGAGAATCCTCTGAAAAGATTTCCGTCCGCTTCACATCCGTTGAACGTTTCAACTCCTCCAGCAATTGTGAAGTACGCCGCTCCACATTGTCTTTCGACCTTTGTTCGTCTTTTTGTGCCGCGTGCTTCTTTTCGGAAGAAGTACTGTCGAGGGTCTGGAGTCGCATCCTCTTTTCAGTCTTCGCCTCCGTTTCGCGCCGATCCTCTTGCAATTTTTTGCGTGCTGCATCGTGGAGTGAGGACATATATTCTGCCTTCTTTTTGTCGAATGCTTCTTGCTTCTTTTTCTTCGCCGCGGCTTCCTTTTCCGCCGCAATTTTTTCCGCACGATCTTTTTCGATCGCCTCCTTGCGAGATTTTTCTCCACTCCGCCATTCCTTCGCATGCTCTTTGCTCGCTTCTGTAGCGCTTTCCTCGGCGGCAACGCCCTCTTTCGCGCGCGACTCGACACCGCCGGATTCCTTTGCATGTTTCGCGCGCGCGGCTTTAAGGCGTTCCTCTTCCGATTGTATCAATTCCTGTCCTTCCCGCCGGATACGGTCCACTTGCTCGCGCTTACGGTCGGGGTTCATCGGATTTTTAGGCATTGGGGGAATGGTAGCACCCCCGTGCTACACTCGGCTCCATGCTTCGCACAAATACCTGCGGCGAACTGACGGCGAAAAACGCGGGAACATCCGCCACACTCTGTGGCTGGGTGCACACGCGTCGCGACCACGGGGGGCTCATCTTCATCGATCTGCGTGATCGTTACGGCCTGACGCAGGTCGTGTTTCATCCAGAGAGCAACAAAGATGTGTTTGCAGCAGCCGAGCACATCCGCCCGGAGTGGGTGCTGCAAGTGAAGGGTGAAGTGACGAAGCGCATCGACGGAACCGAGAATCCAAACATGGCGACGGGTGCGATCGAACTCAAAGCAACGGAGCTGATTATTTTGAACAAAGCGAAAACGCCGCCGTTTGAAATCAGTGGCACGGAAACTGTGAACGAGGAATTGCGGCTCCAGTATCGGTACCTGGATATGCGCACGCCGCGCATGCAACGAAACCTGATGCTGCGATCGAAGGTTCTCCAGGTCATTCGCAACTACTTCACAGAGCAGGGATGCCTGGAGATCGACACGCCGTGCTTGATCAAGGGGACGCCCGAGGGCGCGCGAGAATACATCGTCCCCTCACGCATGTATCCCGGCTCCTTCTTCGTGCTGCCCCAAAGCCCGCAGCAACTGAAACAGCTTTGCATGGTGGGTGGTCTTGATCGCTACTTCCAAATCGCACGCTGTTTCCGTGACGAAGACCTCCGCGGCGATCGTCAGCCGGAGTTCCTGCAGCTCGATTTCGAGATGAGCTTTGCCGAGGAGGCAGATGTGCAGAAGATTATCGAAGGGTCGCTCGTACGCATCATCAAGGAGTGTGGGGAAAAACCATTGAAGGGCGGCACGGTCGGCCGTTACACATGGAAGCAGGTGATGGAAACCTATGGTTCCGACAAGCCGGATCTGCGCTACGACCTGCCGATCGTTGATGTCTCCATCCTCTGCGAAGGATGCGGGTTCAACGTCTTTGAGGACGCGCTCAAGAAGAAGGGCGTCGTAAAGGCGCTACGCGTACCAGGCGGTGCGAGTGTCAGCCGCAGTGAAATTGATACATGGACGGAGCTTGTGAAGGAACTGAAGGGCAAGGGCCTCGCCTACATCCTCTTCAAAGAAGACGGGCCGCAGTCGCCGCTCCTCAAATTCTTTGCAGAAGGTTTCTTGGAAACATTACAAAAAGCCACAGGCGCAAAGACCGGTGATGCACTCTTCTTCGGCGCGGATACGTGGAAGATCGCGTGCGGCTGCCTCGGCAGAGTGCGAAGCGAAGCCGCGAAGAAATTCAATCTGATCGATACAAAAGTCCATTCACTCTTCTGGGTGACGAACTTCCCAATGTTCGAGGAGCAAGACGATGGATCGGTCACATTTAGTCACCACCCATTTACGAGCCCCAACCCAGAGGAATGGAAACGCCGCAAAGAAGATCCATTTGGCGTGCATGCAATTTGCTACGACTTAGTGCTCGATGGCTATGAACTCGGATCCGGTTCCATTCGTATTCACGATCGCGCATTACAGTCCGAGGTATTTACGATGCTCGGCATTGCGCCCGAGGACGCGGAGCGCAGGTTCGGCCATATGCTGCGTGCTTTCGAATACGGCGCACCGCCACACGGCGGATTTGCATACGGTGTTGACCGCGTGGTGATGGTCCTCGCCGGTGAGCCAAACATCCGTGAAGTAACGCCGTTCCCAAAGGACCAAAAGGCCAAGGATCTGATGCTGGGGGCCCCTGCTGCCATGTCTGCTGACCAGATCAAGGAGCTGGGAATTAAGGTGCTTTAAGAGGGCAGAAAAGGCAGAAACGTAAGAAAAGAAAGAAAGGGCAGGAAAGCAAGAAAAGGCAGAAAGGAAAGAAAGGGCAGAAAGGTTCCTAAAATTATTCTGATAGTATTACTGTATGGAGCGACGTTACGATAATGGATTTCGAAAACTTATTGTTTGGCAGGAAGCGAAAAAATTAACATTGAAAGTGT
>CAZUFJ010000029.1:0-7056 GCA_964619805.1 uncultured Candidatus Peribacteria bacterium
TTATTGTACGCGCGATTGCCTCCGCATTTCCCGGTGGCACGAAGAAGACATCCTTTCCTTCGGTGAACCTTTCCCGGACTGCGCGTGAATGTGCAGTGAGGACGGGCACACCGCAGGCGACGGCATCGAAGATTTTGTGGGGGATCACCCGGTCAACCTTTTCGGCGGTACCGAAGACGCCGAGGCAGAGATCGGATGCGCGGATACGATGTGGCAGATCTTCAAAGGGGACGGATTTTTCAAAGGAGACATTCCTAAGCTGGAGCTCCTCTGCGAGCGCATGCATTTGCTTCGATGTTTGTCCGCCGCCAATCAATGTAAATGTCGAAGGGAATTTTTCCTGCTGCAGAATCGCAGCCGCGCGAAGAATGTGCTCGATACCCTGGTGGGGGATGAACGTGCCGTAGAAGAGAACTTCCAACGTTTCTCCGCGCTTCTTCTTTTCACCGGGCGTGAAAAGATCCGTTCGTGTCGAAACATACGACACGCGTACGCGCTCCGGTTTCAGATGGAATGTGCGGATGAGGAATTGTCTGTGTGCCTCCGTATCGATCAGCACTTCATCCGCCATGTGACAGTCGAGCCAATCGAGGCAATACAGAAACCATGCGTATGGGTGGAACTTCGAAACTTTTTTTCGATCAAAGACAAGAATGTCCCAGAGCGAGATGAAGATATCGAAGACCAGGCGACGACGGGGAAACCGCGTCAGCAGCCACGCGAGTGGCAGGAAGTAGTGTCCTGGAAATGTCACAAGGACGATGTCTGCATGGTTCCCCACCCTCTGGAATTGCTTCCATAGATCCCAGTTTTTCCGGAGGATTCCACCCTGATTGACATGGCATTCGACGATTTCATACCCCTGTTCCCTATATTCGCGCGACAAGTTCCAGTGCCGCGGAGCTAACTTATTATGTGAGCCAAAGGCGACAAGCTTCTTCATGGAGCGTAAGGATACCGTATACTCCATGCTCTTATGCGGATCACCTACGTCACCCATACACGCTTCCCGACTGAAAAAGCCCATGGCTATCAAATTGCTCAGGTTTGCCATGCCCTGACAGAGCTCGGGAATACGGTCACGGTGCTGCACCCGACCGTGAAGAATGCGATTACGAAATCCGCCGCCGAATACTATGGGATGAAGCCCACGTTCAAGACCGCACAAATCCGACACTTCGATGCGCTCAATGCCAAGTTTCTCCCGGGGTTTCTGGGGTTTGCGATCGGCATTCGCTTCAGCTTCAACCGCGCGCTTCGCAAATTTTTGAAAACGCATCGTACGGATCTTTTCTACATTCGATCGCACGTGCTCCTCGCATCCCTTCTGAAAACAAACGTTCCTGTGCTACTGGAACTCCATACGTTGCCGCGGCGAGGGAAACGAAGATTCGTCCGCCTTGCAAATCGCACGCAGAAGATCGTTTGCCTCACATCCCCAATGCGCACGGCGCTCATTGCCATGGGCGTCACGGCTTCTCGTATTACGGTGGAGCCAGATGGTGTGGACCTCGCGCGCTTTCAAACATTGCCGAATTTGAAAGAAGCACGAGCGCATCAGATCGATCTGCCGCGCGACGCAGAAGTCATCGGGTACGCAGGTGGATTGACAGCATTGAATACCCTGGATAAAGGAGTATCGGTGCTCCTGGGGGCTCTGAAGCGCATGAAGGCACATCCCAGGGCCATTCTTCTTCTCGCGGGCGGCAGCAAGCAGGAAGTCGAACGCATGCGCGGAAGAGCACGTGATCTTCAGATCGAGGATCGAGTGATCTTCCGGGGGCACATGCGTTCGAAAGAAATACCAGCGCTCCTTGCCGCTTGTGACGTGCTCGTCTATCCGGCGCCGGCATCGGATCATCCATACTTTCGACGCGACACCTCGCCGCTGAAAATTCTCGAATATCTGGCCGCGGAACGGCCCGTTGTTTGTGCCGATCTCCCGCCGCTCCGGGATATCGTTGATGACACTGTCGTGACGTTTGCGACGGCGGGTGAAGAGGTTTCGTTCGCGCATTGGGTTACATGGGTTCTTGATCATCCGAAAGAAGCAGTGACGAAAGCATTGGCGGGGAAGAAACGTGTCGAGCGGTTTTCGTGGGAGAAAAGGATGAAGAGGATCTTGAAGGCGGCGAAGTAAGGAAAGTAAAAAAGGTAAGGAAAGTAAGGAAGGTGCCTCGTTTTTCACCTTCATTACCTTCCATACCGTTCCATACCTTCCTTACCCTTCGTCGATGCTATGATAATGTGGTTCTATGGCCAAAACCCGGTCAATCCTCAACGGCGATGTCCCCTACGCTCTCATCTTTCCGCGGGGAATTCCGGCGGTGGGTCCGACGTTTTTGACGCCGCCCGAGATGCCGTTCCAGGTGGGACTCGCGGAGCATCCGGCGGGGCACCAGGTTCGTCCGCATCAACACCCTCCGCAAACGTATGACGTGCAGTCGATGAGCGAGTTCGTGTACGTCGAGAAGGGGAAACTCAAGGCGACAGTCTTCGATGAAGCATGGAACGTACTCGGGGAAGAGACACTCCGTGCCGGTGACGCACTGCTGTTTCTACGGGGCGGTCACGGGATCGAGATCCTGGAACCATGTCGGTTCTTTGAAGTAAAGCAGGGGCCGTTTCCCGGTGACGCAAAAGGAAAAACATTCCAAACCCTCGCATGAACGTCCCCGTCAACGAGCCCGTTATCACCGCCGAGGCGAAAAAAAATGTCCAGGAGGCGATGGATTCCGGTTGGATCAGCTCGGCCGGGAGCTTCATCGGACGTTTCGAGCAAGCATTCGCATCGTACGTTCGGGTCCGCCACGGTATCGCCGTGACGAATGGTACGGCGGCGCTGCATCTCGCGCTTGTGGCTGTCGGCATCGGCCATGGCGACGAGGTGATCGTTCCAGACTTCACGATGATCGCGAGCGTCTACGCCATCCTCTATACCGGTGCGACGCCGGTCTTCATCGATGCGGATCCGGAAACATTTACGATCGATCCTGCACTCATTGAGGCAAAGATTACGAAGCGTACGAAGGCGATCATGCCCGTCCATATCTACGGCCACAGCGCGGACATGGATCCGATCACTGCGATTGCAGAGAAGCACGATCTCACGATTATCGAAGACGCCGCCGAAGCGCATGGTGCGGAATATAAAGGTCGTAAGTGCGGTTCCCTTGGCAAGATCGCGTGCTTCAGTTTCTACGGCAACAAGATCATTACGACGGGCGAAGGGGGAATGGTTGTGACCGATGATGATGCGCTCGCCGCGCGCTGCCGTTCGCTCCGCGATCTCTCACATTCGCCGAAGAAACGCTTCTGGCATGAGGAACTTGGGTTCAACTATCGGATGACAAATTTACAAGCCGCATGCGGCGTGGGACAGCTTGCAAGGATTGAAGATTTTCTCAGACACAAACAGTGGATGGCAGATGCGTATTACGAGCAGCTTTCGAGTATCCCTGGTATCCGGCTGCCGATCACAAAATCCTACGCGAAGAACGTATACTGGATGTACGGAATCCTCGTCGAGGATCCGTTCCCGCTCTCGCGCGATCGGCTCCGAGAGGCACTTCAAAAGCGCGGCGTTGATACACGCGATTTTTTCTATTCGAGCGCTTCCCAGCCCGTCATCCGCGCGCGCGGAGAATCATCTGAAAAATTCCCCGTGAGCGAGAGGCTTGCTGCGACAGGCCTCTACCTTCCTTCCGGTCTTGCCCTCACCGAGGAGCAGCTCGCGTACGTGTGTGATTCCCTCCGCGCCGTCGCCCATGCCGCATAACATCGAATTCGTCTCCGTTATTCTTCCCACCTACGACGAAGCGGGGAATATTGCGGATCTGATCCGCGCGATCCATGCAGTGGTTCGTGACCCACACGAGATCATCGTTGTTGATGACAATTCGCCGGATGGAACATCACGCATCGTTGCCGACATGATGCGGGAAAACGCTGTGACCGGCTTGCGTTTGGAAACGCGTCTCACAGACCGTGGCCTTACAAAGAGCATCTGGCGGGGGATCGAAATTTCCCGCGGCGATGTGATCGTATGGATGGATTGCGATTTCTCCATGTCACCCTCAACAATTCCGATCCTCCTCGCGGGTGTCCGAAGCGGCTACGACATCACGGTCGGCTCGCGTTTCGTTCCCGGTGGCAACTACAAGCGCAATGTCGAGTGGTTTTCTGCCGATGATTCCGCACTCGCGGTGCTCCTCAGCCGCATCATTAATTTTTTCATGCGCTTCAGCCTCTTCCCGTCTTTCCGTGATTACACGAGCGGCTTCATCGCGGCGCGGCGCAATGTCTTTCACAAGATCCGCCTGCGGGGCGACTACGGCGAATATTTCATGGACTTGATCGTGCGCGCGATACTTCTGGGGTTTCGCATCGTAGAAATTCCCCACACCTGCGTGCCGCGGCGCGCAGGCGTTTCAAAAACCGGTGCCACATTTCGACAGCTGTTTCGCCGCGGTGTTCCATACCTTGCGATGATCTTCCGGCTCTGGAAGATAAGGCTCCGTGCGATGCTTGGGCGCACGATCACTGACCAAGATGCGCTTCCCGCGTGAGCCACGTCGCGAATCTCTCAGCCACTAGATCGTGTCCTCTTTGAGCCAGATGACCGTCTTTTGGAAGATACAGCACTTGCCCTTGCGTGTATGCGTCGCGGAAGGCAGGTGTTAAATCAAATAATGGAATGCCCTGCCCTTGGGCAATGCGCTTGAGTTCGCGTGCGGTAAATTCCAAATCCAGCGTTTTTCCAGAGAGCGCCGGATACAACTTGAGAAGAGATTCTGCTGCGTCCGGACTCACCTCAATCATTGAGGGGATGATGCCGAGCACGAGTCGCCCGCGGTTCACCTCGCGACGCATCGCTGCGAGGAGTTTCTCTGTTGCCTGGAGTGCCTCTGTACGCTCGGGCGTTTCGAGAAGCGTCGTTCGATAGACGAGTGGAATCTCGGCATCTCCTTCCTCCGGTTCCATCGAAAGCAGCCCCGTGCGCATGAGTATGCGAATGAAGAATGGATTCGATTTCCCCGTGTCGAAGATGAAGCGCGGGAGTCGGAAATATTGGAGCAAGAAAGCTTTGACCCCCCCAAATCGGGGCTCCTCAATCTCAATATTTTCGATGCCTTCAAATGTTACGGCGTCCCGGGTTAGCCAGTTATCGCGGAAATCATTACTGGTGTTAAACCAGATGACCGTCACATCGGGGTCATAGGATTTTCCATAATGGCGATACGTGAGGAGTTCCATAAATGTGCCGCGCCCCGCAATGCTTAAGTTCAAATGCTCCGTTCCAGGGATAATCTTCTCCAACTGCGATACAAATGTTTTATCCGTATCCACATGAATTGCTTCCACAAACGAATCGCCGATATGGAGAACGCGACTGACGCCATCTGGCTTCACGGAGGAAAAATTATTTCCCATCCATCCGAGTTCATTTGACCAGATATGTGATTTCCAACCCGGTCCCTCGAGATATTGATCCATGTTCGGACGCATTCTGCGCGTGATATACGGATCTCGAATGGTGAGCGGCGTGCTTGCATCAGTAAGCAACCGAATGCCCACCTCGAGAATCGCCGTGATGACAAACAGACTTATGAAGAATACCAGCACGTTTCCCCCGATGCGGCTCCAGGCAATCTTCATTGCGCAGAGACCGCAAGCATCCCGAAGTGTTCGAGCGCGGAGAAGATCGCCTCAGCCCCTCTCGCCGCAGTTTCCGCGCTCGGGTGCACCGAATCCCAGCCGAGCGTCTCAGCGCGGTTGCCAAAAATTTCATACAGATCGAGCACGCGGAAGCCGTTCGCCTCTGCAATGGCACGCAGCTTCGGCCGCGCGATGAAGTGCAATTGCCGCTCAGGCCAGATCACAAACAATCGCGGAAGATCCGCGGGCAACTCTACGCGCAGTTTCTCCAGATACTGCCCGTAGCGTGCAAGATTCTCTGGGGACACATTCTCATCGTAGATATTCTTCGTCGCGGCACGCTCAGCCTCTTTCAAATCATGCTGCCCCTGGCGCGTATTCGCATATTTCTTCACGGCCTTATAGAGTGCGCTATGCAGATCGAGGAAGCATCGTCCGGGAATCAGGCCGAGGATGCCGCGCTCGGTCGGATCGCATGCGCGCGTACCGGGCACCCACCCCTGCGGGCGCAGGATCCCATCTTCATCCAATGTTCCAAGCTCAAGACCCACTTCCTCGACGTCATTGAAGTGGAATATCAGGATGAGAGCCTTTGGATTCAGTTTCTTCACTTTCTCGCGATACGTCGCGGTCTGTTGAATCAAATTGTACCCGGGTGCCGCCGTATTGAGGACATTCCATGCGGGAAGAATCGCCTGCATGCGTGCAGGAATCGTTTCTCCGTCCTCCAGGCCGTAGCCGAATGTGATCGAATCTCCCAACAATGCGAGTGTCGGCTTTGTTGCATCCACTTCAGCAGATCGGAAGCCCAGAGCATTTGTCGTGACGGTGGAACGGTACGCACGCGCGGAACTATTCGGCTTTAGTTCATAACTAATATCCGGAATATTGCTGTTCTGATAAATCTTTGGCGGGTTCGGCTTGATCGTGACGATGCCGGTCAAGCGCAGCGCCACTTCGATGGCGCCGAAGAAAAGAACAACGGTTGCAAGGAGGAGGCCGAAGTTGATTGCAGCATCACGAAGCTTCATGGCGTCTATCGTATCAATGTTTTTCTCCGACTAACACAAAAAGTCCGCCCTCCCGCCCGATCGTAAACATCCACCCAAGCTGCTTTGCGATGTGCTGGAATGCTGAGCCTCGTGGATGCTTCGCAAAGAGCTTCATGCCCTCTTCTTCCCCTGGGATCTTGTCCGCGATATCCGGTACGCCGCTCAGGAATTTCACCTGTGATGCATCGAACCAACCGAGCACCTCATCCACACTGTGCCACGATTCATGCGGGTTCTTATATTGGTCGGCAAACCAAATCTCTTTTTTACTGTTATCGACATCGCGTCTGCGCATATGTGCATCCAGGAACCGGAATGTGTTGCCGGTTGTCGTGAAGATGAGTTT
>CAZUFJ010000030.1:0-3474 GCA_964619805.1 uncultured Candidatus Peribacteria bacterium
ATCTCGTGATCATTGTTCGCGGCCGTCCTCCGGGTAAGAAGTCGTAATGTATGATAAATGTTCCTCCGACGAATCTCACCATCGTCATTTATCTTGTCTTTTTTTCAGCGTTCTTGATCATCGGATGGTATGCCATGGGTGGCAACCCGCGAAAGTGGCGCACCTGGGTCGCAACCGTTCTTTTTTTCTTTGGTATGTTGTTCTTGGCTGTGCTGAGGCCATCGGTTCCCGGCCCTCTCTTTGATATTGTTGGTAGCATCGTTGTGATCGGCGGACTTTTTACGATAGTTTATTTTATGGTGAAAAAGCCAAAGTCTTGACAGGGAAGGTTGTAGAGTGCAGAATAGTGCAATTCGCACCTTCAACAGTGGGGTAGAACCATGGCTGAGTCCATTCGCGCGAACGCGCCCGTAAGCGCAGACGGTCGGACGTACCACTTGCACACCAAGGAAGGCGATCTCCCCGACTATTGCTTGCTCGTCGGGTCTCCCGAGCGGGCGGAGATGATCGCTACGAATTTTTTCAGGGACGCACGACTCGTCGGCGAACATCGCGGTTTGAAGTCGTACACAGGCATGGCGCTTCGGCCAAGTGGGATTCAGAGCACGAACGACGTGCTCGAGATGTCCGTCGTGACAACCGGCATGGGCGGACCGACAACCGGCATCGTGCTTCCGGAAGCGGTGTACTCGGGCGCCAGGAACTTCATTCGCGTTGGCTCGTGCTCTGCGCTCCAGCCGGGACCGAGGCCGGGCGATTCCATGATCTGCACGGGCGCAGTACGGCTTGAAGGCGCAAGCCCCAACTGGGCATCCATCGAGTACCCGGCGGTTGCGGACTACCGTATCGTCTCCGCGCTCGTCGCGTCCGCGAAGCGGCAGAAGCTCCCACACCACATCGGGATCGGCGCCACTACGGACTGTTTCATGGAAGGCCAGGTGCGGCCGGATCTGAATGGCTACATCTCTCCGCGACTGGTCCTACAGCACGAAGAGCTCGTCGCTCGCGGCGTCGCCTTCTACTCCATGGAGGAGGCCACGATCTACGTCTGGTGTTCCACACACGGCGGTTTTCCTGCGGGTGCTGTAGATGCCGTTTACGGCAACCGCGCGAGCAACGACTGGAACGTCACCGGCGACGAAGAGGCGGCGAAGATCGCCATCGGCGCGTTCTTCATCTTCGATGATCTGCTGGAGACTTCCTGAACTCTTCTGAACCTTCTTCTTACCCAGCACACCCGCGCTGGGCTTTTCTTTTTTAGTGGCGGGCGGTAGGATACAGAGCATGACAATCGTCGTAAAAATCGGCACGAAAGCGCTCACAAAAGACGGACATCTCAACGCTAAAGCGATTGAACGGCTCGCAGAACAGCTTGCGGCGCTCCGCGCAAAACGGCATCAGGTGTTACTCGTCTCTTCCGGAGCGATGGGTGCGGGCAGAGGAGAGCTCGGCGTCAAGCAAGCGCGGCATGAATCACTCAAAGAGCGTCAGCTCTTCGCTGCTGTCGGTCAGCCGCTCCTTATGGCGGCATACCGCGAAGCGTTTAAAAAATTCGACATCGTTCCCGCGCAATTTCTCATGACGTACCACGACTTTCGCGAGCGCGAACATTACATGCACGTGCGCAATGCCGTTCACCGCGCGCTCGAGAGTGGCGTTCTTCCTATATTTAATGAGAACGATGCCATTGCAACCGATGAACTGAAATTCGGAGACAACGATCGCCTCTCTGTACTTATCGCAGGACTCGTGAATGCCGATGCGCTTGTACTTCTCACCGACACCGAAGGATTATGGTCCTTGGATCCTGTTACCGGCGCGTGCACCAAACTCATTTCAGTACTTGCGAATGACGATCTCTCGTGGAAGAAATTATGCAGCCCCACGGCATCGGGACAGGGCGGCATGTTGAGCAAAGTGGCCACTGCGCAACTCGCGGCGCGACTCGGTATTGCTGCATACATAGGAAAAGCAGACGCGTGCGATCTCACTACTATCGGACGCACATGGCAGGGGACGCGCGTTGAGCCGGTTCGCAAAGCGGCAAGCATTCAGCGGTGGCTTGCGACCAATCCTTTGAGCGAAGGAACAGTTGCGATTGATGATGGCGCAGCGCAGGCGCTCAAGCGTCACAAGAGTTTGTTAGCGGTTGGCGTGAAGCGTGTTGCGGGTACGTTCCGCACAGGCGATCTCATTGATGTTGCTACACTTGGTGGCGAGGTTGTGGCGAAGGGGATTGTGGGGTACAGCGCCCGTTCGCTCACAGCGCTTCTACGCTCGAGAAATTCTAAAGGTGCTAAGGAAGTTATTCATTGTGATAAGATGGTATTATTATAGAAATTGTCATCCCTTTCCCCTTCTGTCATTCCTGGCTTGACCCGGAATGACAGACGGACGAATTCAGGATGACAGACGCCTATGAACGTTGGCATTATTGGATCAGGTCATATGGGTTCGGCCATCGCGTGCGCGGCGCGCGAGGCAATTTTTGGTGTTGGGGTATTCGATCGCAATCCAGACAAAATTGAAGATCCGGCAACGCGTCTTTCGCTGGATCGCGTTACCATGGCGGACATTGTAGTCATCGCCGTGAAGCCGCAAGATTTTTCCGAACTCGTAAAACAGATTCACGAAGTGAAGCTTGGTGAAACGTCTATTGTGGTTTCGGTGATGGCGGGAATCTCTCTTGAGCGTCTTGCTCGTGAACTTGGTACGACGCGTGTGGTGCGGAGTCTTCCGAGTATCGCAGCACGGGTGCAAGAAAGTATGACGGTGTGGATTGCTCATCCATCACTTACCGATGCAGAGCGAGCCCTTGTGCGAGAGCTGTTTGACGCAATGGGTGAGGAGGTAGAAGTACGTCTTGAGAGCATGCTCGACGCAGCCGCAATCGCCGGATGTCTTCCCGGGTGGCTGTATCAGATGCTCGCACTCTTTGAAGGGGAGGCGGTGCGGTTGGGTTTTTCGGAAGAGCAGGCGCGGGAAGTCGTTCGTCAATCATTTATCGGTGCGGCAAAAGTCATTGCGGATGATCCTCGCCCGTTTGCCGAACTTCGAGACTCTGTTGCGTCGAGGGGGGGAGTAACAGAAGCGGGTATTCAGGTCTTTGAACAGCGCGCGTTTCCTGATATCATACGAGCAGTCGTGGAGGCGGCATTGAAGCGTACGCGCGAATTGGGAAATACATGAAAGTAATTATTGATCGCGATCTCTGTATTGGCGCGGCAGCATGTGTGGCGCTCTTGCCCGAGGTGTTTGCATTGGACGATGAGGGTAAGGCGATAGTACTGAAAGCAGCACAGAAAGACATCGAAGCAAGTAACTATTCTGTAGAGCAGCTTATGGAAGCTGCAAAATCATGTCCGGTGAGTGCGATTACGGTCTTTGATGACGAGGGGAAGCAGTTGTATCCCTGAACACGTACGCTCTCTGTCATCCTGAGTATTGCTATGGATCCCGGCCGCATGGCCGATC
>CAZUFJ010000031.1:0-14405 GCA_964619805.1 uncultured Candidatus Peribacteria bacterium
GGAGAACAGTGTGGCTGTCGACATACTTGAGTGCCTCTTTCCATTTGTTCGCAGCCTCCACTTCCGTACCCGAGTAGCGTCGCTCATGGTAACCACGCATTCCTGCGAAGTATTCACCGATGTAGGGGACATGCTTTCCGATGCCGAGTGCGTCCGTCACGGTCGCACCGACTGCCTTGAGTGTGCGGTCTTGACGGCGCTTATAGATGCTCTGGACATCTTCCATCGCGTCCTTCCACAGTTTCATGACGTCGAGGATGCTGAGCATGTAGATATTATCGAAAAATCCGCCTTTCTTTGTTTTTGGAACTTTGGAAATATCCAGCAATTCCGCGTCCAATCCTTGAATTGTTTTTTTGTTTTCGCTTGTCTGCCTGCGTAAGTTCTTCACTTTTCCGACGAGCACGGGGTCCTTTTCCGGAACGGAGCCTGTGTCGCCGATTTTCAGATACTCTGCAGACAATGTATTGTAATCGGCGTTCATTTGTGCGATTCGCGCTTGGAGAGTCGGTTTTGTCTGGGGGTATGCCTCCATAAAGGCTTCGGTGAACTCAATTTCACGTTTGATCTCTTTTAGTTCTGCCGTAAGGCTGATGTCTTTTGATACACCGCCGGCTTCAGGGTTTTCTCCCTCATCAGATGCGCCTTCCTCGTCGCGGGATTTGAACGTTTGCACGTTTTTTTGCCCGCTGTTCGCAAATCGCTTGAGTAAGTTCTGCGTTTGATGAGATTTGTGTTCGAGATAGCGAGCGTCCGTCTTATCTTTATTGAGTTTTTGGAAGAGAAGCTGCTCACGCTTTGCTTCTTCCGAGTCAGGAGTTCCCGAAATTTTTCCAAATTTCTTCCATTCCGCATTGCGAACCACGAGCTCGTTTAACATGTGAGACATGTATGTGCGGCGGTCGTATTTCGTCTTTTGAATGTCCTTATAGCTCGCAAAATTTCCAAGACTTTCGAGGATGTCTCCAAATGTTTCGCTGTTCCCCTGTATTGGTCGGTCTTTCAGCGTATCGATTTCTTCAAGAAGCAAGTTTGGAAAGCTCATCAAGAATGCATGTAATATCGCATGACCGATCTCGTGATGTGTTGCGTTTTCAACGGGGCCATTCTTGTTCACCCTGATCAGTTCTCCATCAAATTCTCCGTTGACGCCTTCCTCCATGAATTCGATGTGAATTCTGCGGGGGATTTCATCCAGGAAATTCTTCGTCTCTTCAAGATGAAGAATTTCCAGCTCTGCTTGAGGCAACATAGCTCGCACCGTGCGCAGAGCGGCCGAATTTTCTTCGCCGTTCGTCCACAAAAGTTCCTGCAGGTGTGTTTCCTTTTTCTGTAGCTCCCACGCAAGTCCCAGGACATCGCAGACCTCATGCTGCATGTGCGGTGATTGTCGAATGCCTGCAAAGACATTGTTCATTTGGGCACGAGTTCGCTCGACCTGCGTCATGATTTCGCTATCATGGTACGATTCCATCGCTGCTTTTTTGTCCAAGAGTTCTCCGAATTTTTCTTTACCACTCAACATTGGATCGGGGTCGGATTCCAGCTTTGCAAGAACCGCGTCCAGTACGTGGAGCATTGTTGGTTGAGCGGCGCTCAGTTCATTGTTTGAAGTCCTTCGTAGGACGTCTGGATCAAACTGAGGATCCGTTGCGTAGATTCTGTTTTCAGGGTGCTGCTCGAGTAAGCGCTCGCGGTATTCCTTGTCGCCGGCATACGGCTCAAAGCGATCGTGGAGCTGTGCAAAATTGAGTCCTTCGAAATGTTGTGTAGCGCCGAAGAATTTCACAACCTTTTTTTTCTGAGGTGATTCTTTGGGAAGTCCGTTCAAGCGACGCAAACGCAGCGCAATTCTTTTTGCAGTTTCTTCAACCTCTTCCTGTTTCACCTTCTCGTGTTCGATGAGAGCCTCAAGACTTTTTCCCCCTCCCACTTCACGATCCTTAAGGATTCCAATGGCTTCCGCAGCCCAGGTGAGAAACATCGGATTCTGAGGCTTTGGTCGCTGAGTCTCCGTTCCCGTAACCAGCCCATACTGGCGAAGTGGAAGCCCCAGTTTTTGAGAAGCGGAAAAAAGCGGAAACATGCCATGCTTGTGGGCAAGTTGTTCGACAATGATTTGCGCTTCCGTCGTCTTTGCATGGGGGTCATTCAGTCGGTGGAGTTCTTTATGTAGTTCCGCCCTATACGGTGCCGCAAGGACACCAATTTTCTTTTCGTTGCTGTCGACAATGTTTTTTGCTTTCTCCAAGGCCTGAGCAACGAGATAGTCCTGCATTGCGTTCAGATTCTCCTGAAGCTCAGCGAGATACTTCTTGCGTCCTGCTTCGTATTCCTGGTCGCTAGGTATTTCTTTCTTGAACCATTTGCGCCCGCCGTACCTCCAAGAGCGCGCGTAGGCGCCCTTCATTTCCAAAAAGAATTTCACGAGGGATTGTTTTGCGGATGGATCCTCCGGCAGATCGATTGGTCCGAGGGCAGCGGCAATCTCATTCTCCCCCATGTCCTCGCTGTACAGCCGCAGCGTGAGATCAGAAATCTTTTCGTCCGGGACCCTTCGCAGAGCATTCTCGAGCTTCAGCAACGCATCCGTCGATTTTTTCTCAATGATCTTCAGGTGTTTTTCATTGATTGGAAATTTCTTGTGTTGAGCACTCAGCAATTTTTCTTTCAAAAAACGCAGGAGTCGTTCATGTTCGGAAATGCGATCGGCCATTACTTTGACAAGATGCAGCGTGATCTCCGGGTATTTCTGAATGATCTCGCTCGCAATCTCACGCCGCCGCTCGCGCGAGAGCGTTTCCGGGTCAATGTCGCCGAACGTCGCACCTTTGTGTAAGCCCAATTTTTCAGTGAGCAACTTGTTCAGTGATTCCTCTGCAATGCCAGATCGATCAAAGAGAGCCTGAAGCGTCTCCTCGGATTCCATGGCCTCGGTCAGACCAGGAAAAAGTTCCGGGGCCGTCGTGAGTACCATCAGCTTCTGGCTGCGCTGTATCTCTGATACATCTGCGTTGGGATCGCGGGCCTCGTTCTTGTGCCGGCGCTCCTCTTCCGGATTTGAAGGAATTTGTCCCGTCCCGTTGCTTGTCGCAAACCCAAGCAACCGGCTCTCACCCAGGGGTGGTCGGTTTTTGGCAATGCGCCCAATGAGGAACCGGCGCAACTGCATCAGAGTTTACAGATACGGATAATGATGTCAAGAAATCTTTCCGTCTGTCCGCTCCGTTCAGGGATGAAGCGCGTGAGGAGCGCGCGGATGATCCGCGGATCCTGCGATCCCGTTTGAATCACGATTTCCGGGCTCCATTTCCGGTTTCGCATGATGTGGAGCTCCAGGTAGCCGTTTCCCTGCAGTAACCAAAAGTCTTTGCAATCCTTCCATTCGGTGAATTCATTTTCAAACATGAGCCCCTCTTCTACAATCGCGATTGTCTTCACCGTCTCCGGTGCTCTTCGTGTGAGCACATACAATCCTGCGAGCAAAATCATGACGATGGCAAAGCTCCACTCGCCTGCGATGATGCCGTATGCTGCACATGACAGAACGAAGATTCCTCCGGCGAGGTACCACCGCATGCTTCGCTGATGCACGGGCGTCACGTTTGCAGTCCAGCTTAAGAGGACGCGCGGATTACCGTTCTCAGGCAGAATTTCCATGTGGGTGTTGGTATGAAGAAATCCTCTTATTGTAGCATAAAAGTCGTGTTTTTGGGGCCCCAGAGGAGTTGCCTAACTACAGAATTATGATGATTTGCATAACTCTGTTTTATGGCTTCATATAGACAAATTCATACGTTTTACTTCATTTTAATAACGATATGTTCGAGGCAGAAGTTTTTTTCAAATGATGCACATGCGCGAGAAACGATTGACTGCCTTTATCGGGTACAGCAGCTGCAGCCATTTTTCCTATATGCGTTTGTTATCATGCCCGATCATTGTCATTTTCTAATGACCGTTCCCGCTCCAGGAAGCATTTCAAGAGTTATGAATTCATTCAAATCCGCGGTTGTTCAATCTCTGGGATTACCAAAAGTCTGGCAACCTCGTTTTTATGTGAAGATTCCGAATAATCCGAATGAAACATTTCATTATATTTATCAGAATCCAGTCAAAGCTGGTCTAGTGGAAGAGCAAAAAGATTATCCTTGGTCATCAGCTTCGGGGAAATGGGATGTGATGGAGATGGACATTGATTTGCAGACGCGAAGTTTTGCACGTGTCATATTGTGATCGCAGGTGAAGAAAAAGTGGCACCTAATAAGAGCGGCCTTCCATGGCTGCGATTATTTTTCACAGCTGCGATTCAAACCCCTGGGGCACATCATCGCGCCCATGGAAGGGCGCTCTCGAGGTGGTCGTTATTTGTAAATCAAAGCGTGTTCGATTCTTGTTTGTGCGTATTCGAAACGCTATTCTGCGCACCCCAGGGCAATTAGCTCAGCTGGTTAGAGCGCCACATTGACATTGTGGAGGTCACTGGTTCGAGTCCAGTATTGCCCACCATCGGATTAATTCACCTTGAGAGTAGACACAATCTTCATGCCATCAGGCTCATACGTGTTGAATGTATTTATGTCTGCTGTATAGGTGAGCACATAGGCAGTATCATTTTTGATGAAGAACGCTTGTCGAATTTTGAGTGCGTACTGGCCTTGTGTATATGTCATATCACGCGTGTGTGCAGCCTGCCCATTAATCGTCATCGTTCCTGATTTTACAACTTTCAAATCCGACAATAATTTTTGGAGAACTGAAAGTGATGCAGCATCGTACTCATCGGCAGTGGTACCAGGCACAGGCTTTGTCACCAAATTCACATTTTCACGAAACGCATCTTGTGGTCCATCTGGGGGTGATAAAAAAGCCACTGCAACACCTGGAAATGGTGTCTGTTCCCATCCCACTGTGTTATCCATGGTGATTCCAAGTTCTTCATTCACAAACGACGTGTCACTCGTTTCAGAAACTCCCGCGGTGTTGCTCTGGCATCCAACAAGAAGGAGAAGCGACGTGAGGATCAGTATACGTGGGCGCATAGTGGAAGAAGAATGCGGACAGTGTACACTTTTCTTTTATGTGGAACACTCTGCTCGATTTCGTCTTTCCGAAGCGATCGCTTATGGGCCGAGAAGGTGAGTGGATCACCGAAGCCGAGAGGAGACGGCTGCAATCTTTTCCCGTGGTACTTTCCACGAGTGCGCTTCGCGCGCGCAAGATTCCATACTTGGATCGCGTAGTTGCGGGTGGAACGTACGGTGAGTCGCCGGTCCTTCGGGCAGCAATTCACAGATTCAAGTATGGCGGGAGACGTGTGCTTGCCGAGGATCTGGCGCAGCTGATCTTGGCCGTCGCGCCCCCAGTTGTTGCGTCAGATACGGCACTCTGTCCCGTGCCGCTCCATTTTCTGCGCAGATTTGAGCGCGGATTCAATCAGGCGGAATTGATTGCGAGGATTATTGCCCGCGACCGCGGCGTTTCAATTGAAAAACTTTTGTGGAGGAGGAAACCGACGGGACATCAGGCCAGGCGCAAGCGCGAAGATCGATTCGCGCCTGTTGCGGATGCGTTTCGTTTCTGCGGGGGGCGGGTCCCTCAGCATGTGATTCTCATTGACGATTTGATGACGACGGGTGCGACGCTCTCTGCATGCGCAAAGGCACTCAAGCGAGCGGGCGTGAAGCGGGTGGAAGCATGGGTCGTCGCCTGCGGTTGATTTTTTACATCCGATACCGATCGAACTTCCGCAAACACAAGAGGGAAACACAGAGCCGTATCAAACTTCTTTGACTGAATGCGACTCCCTACTTTTTGTTATCCTCTTGCAAGGAAAAGTGGTGTGGAAAACTTTTATGTTTTCCACGAAGAGGTTAGTATCACGCCCCTGTCCTCGTGGCCTTCCATTTTTTCCGTGATGATCCTCCTCTCCGCTCTCGCGTTCTTCATCCTCCTCACGATCCTCATCCTCTTTCACGAGTGCGGGCATTTCTTCGCGGCTCGCAAGGCCGGGGTGACGGTGGAGGAATTTGGGTTTGGCCTTCCCCCCCGCGCGAAGACGCTCTTCTTCCAGGGCGGGACGCGGTTTTCCTTGAACTGGATTCCGTTCGGCGGATTCGTGAGGCTCCGAGGAGAGAATGCGGTGACGGATCACGAGCGGCTGTCGCCCGGCAGTTTCGGCCGCGCGAGCGTTCTTGCGCGCGTCATTATCCTCACGGCGGGCGTCGCGATGAATTTCCTGTTTGCGGTCGTGATCTTCACGATCGGCTTCGCATTCGCTCGCTGGATCCCGACGTATGTCTCCTTTGAGGGAATGCAGGCCGCTTCGGATCGCGGCGAGATCCACATGATTCCAGCGGTGCTGATCGGTGATGTCCTCTCCGGCGGCGAGGCGGCCAAGGCGGGCGTGCCGCCACGCAGCATCCTTGCATCGGTTGATGGCACTGCCGTCACGTCTCCCGACCAGGTGTCGCAAATGCAGAAGGGGAAGTGGCGCGTGACCTACACCGTTCTTGCAGGAGAAGGTTTCTCAGAGGAAAAATCTTTCACAATTGTGCTCGCCGACGGAAAGAGCGGCGTCGTCCTGCAGCCGTTTCCACGCGAGCTTTCGTCTCCGAAGCGCTCGGTCGCCGCATCGTTCGTGCTGTCGCTTCGTGAGGCGAAGGTGATGACGGAGCAAACCGTTCTCGGCATGATGCGGCTGTTTGCATCGCTCGCGAGCACGGGCACCGTGCCCGAGGGCATCACTGGCATCGTAGGCATCGCGCAGCTCACACACGCTTCGGTACAGGAAGGGTTTCTGACGTACTTGCGGCTCGTGGCACTTCTGAGTCTCAGCCTCGCGATCTTGAACATTCTGCCGCTTCCGGCGCTCGACGGCGGACGGCTCCTCTTTGTGTTGATCGAGGTGGTGCTGCGCAGGCCCGCCAATAGAAGAGTCGAACTGACGACGAACGCGATCGGCTTCGCATTCCTCCTGCTTCTCATCCTCCTCATCACGTATCACGATATTCTGCGTCTCTTCATCGCAGATTGATCGTATGACGACTGCCACGCTGCCATCGGCCGCCACGTCTGTCTCCGAAGCGGCTGCTCCGCTCAAGGATCTCTGGTTAGAAATTCTGAAATTAATCGAACCGAAAGTGCAACGCAGTCAGTTCATCACGTGGTTTAAAGACACGGCGGCACTCGGCTGCGAAGAGGGGAACTTGGTCGTGGGTCTGCCGCTCCCGATGTACTTGAACTGGCACATCGAACACTACCGCACGCTCACGCTCGAGTGCGCGCGCGCCGTCGATGCGGGGATGCGTCAGATCGTCTACAAAGTGGATACCGGGCTCAAAGATAATCCCGCCCGCGTGTTCGATCTGCTGAAGTATTTTCCCGAGCAGCGGCGCAGGAAATTGCCCGGTAAGCAAGAGGTGAAACTGGCGGAGGGGCTCATCAGCAAGATCCTCAATCCCCGGTACACGCTCGAAAATTTCGTCATCGGGGCAAACAATCGTCTGGCACACGCGGCGTGTTCCGCGGTCGCGATGCAGCCAGGTGGAAAATATAATCCGCTCTTCCTCTATGGCGGGGTCGGGCTCGGCAAAACGCACCTCCTGCAAGCGACAGGGAATGCGATCCTGAAACAAATGCCGCGCGCGACGGTCGTGTACACGACCACGGAGGATTTCACGAACCAAGTGATCGAGGCGATCCAGCACCAGAAGATGGAGCAATTTCGGAACCGCTACCGGCGCGTGGATGTGCTGATCATCGATGACGTCCAATTCCTTGCAAATAAGGAGCGCACGCAGGAGGAATTTTTTCACACGTTCAATGCGCTCTACGAAGAGCGCAAGCAGGTGATCATCTCGGCGGATCGGCCGCCGAAAGAGCTGCAGCTCGAGGACCGCCTGATCAGCCGGTTCGAGCGCGGCATGATCGCCGATGTTTCGGCTCCCGATTATGAGACGCGCCTCGCAATCCTCACCGAGAAAGCCGCGGAGTACCAGATCTTCATGGATCGCCCGGTGCTCCAGTTCATCGCGGAGCACGTGACGAAGAATATCCGCGAGCTTGAGGGCATCCTGATGCAGGCGGTCGCGCAGTACGAGCTGGAGCAGCGCATGCCGACCGTGCGCAGCATCGCGGAGATCATGCGCAAGCTAAACAAAGATCCGCACGAAGAAGAAGAGGTGGTCGGGTTTGAGCCGACCGCGAAGCGCGCCCCGACATTTCAAGAAGTACTCGAGGCCGTGAGTCGCTATTACTCGGTATCCGTGCAGGACATGATCGGCGCCTCGCGTGTGACGGAGATCCTGGTCCCGCGCCAGATCGTGATGTACCTTGGCAAGAAACATCTGCGCATCAGCTACGTGCGTTTGGGCGAGCTCTTCTCGAACCGCGATCACACGACCGTGATGAACGCATGCAAGAAGATCGATATGAAGATGCAGAACGACGCGCAGCTGCTGCGCGCAATGCGGGCGATTGAGCAGGAGATCGGGATCGTCTGAGAGGAAAGAGAAAAAGGAGAGGGGAGAGAAGAAAGAGAGGGCAACGAATATCAAAGCAATGTAGCAATGGTACCGTTTCTGATAGGATTCTCCTGCATGGTTCTACACCCCTCCGACGTTGACGACCTCTACCGCCTCCGCCATTCGCTGGCGCACGTGCTTGCACAGGCGGTGACAACACTCTGGCCGAAGACGAAGATCACCATCGGACCGCCGATTGATTACGGATGCTACTACGATTTTTTGTTTTCGGAGCCGATTTCCGATGCGGATTTCCCAGCGATCGAGAAGGAAATGAAGAAGATCATGCATCAAGGGCAGACGTTTCGCTGCGACGAGCTCAAAGCGGCGGATGCAAAGAAATTCTGGAAAGCGCAACACCAGCCGTTCAAGGTCGAACTCATAGAGGATCTAGAGAAGAACGAGGGCGTGAAGACTGTGACGCACTTTACGAATATCGGACCGAAGGGCGAGGAAACGTTCGTGGATCTCTGCCGCGGGGGGCACGTCGAAAATTTCCGGGAGATCCCGGTGGATGCGTTCAAGATTCTGAGCCTCGCCGGAGCCTACTGGCGCGGCGATGAAAAGCGTGAGCAACTGACCCGCGTGTATGTCGCGGCGTTTCCGACGAAGGCGGAACTCGATGCCCACCTGACGATGCTCGAGGAAGCGAAGAAGCGCGATCACCGAAAGCTTGGAAAAGAGCTTGACCTCTTTGTCTTCAGCGACATGGTGGGGCCGGGGCTGCCGCTCTGGACGCCCAAGGGCACGATCATCGCCGATGAAGTCGAGCGCCTGGCGCGCGAAATGGAAGCATTGGCGGGGTACCAGAGGGTGCGCACGCCGCACATCGCCAAGGGCAAGCTCTACGAGCAGACGGGGCACCTGGCGCACTATCGCGAGACGATGTTCCCGCCGATGAAGCTGGAGAATGAAGAGGAGTATTACCTGAAGCCGATGAACTGCCCGCACCATCATCAAATCTACGCGTCGCAGCCGCGCAGCTACCGCGATTTACCGCTGAGGCTTGCGGAATATGGGCACTGCTACCGGTTCGAGGGGAGTGGCGCACTCTTCGGTCTCATGCGGGTCAGATCCCTCTGCATGAACGATGCGCACATCTATCTGACGGAGGGGCAGTTTGAACGGGAATTCCTCGCCGTGATTCAAATGTATCTGAAGTACTTCGAGATTTTTGATATCAAGAAGTACGTGATGCGTCTGTCACTCCATGATCGGAAGGAGCTCGGG
Organism: uncultured Candidatus Peribacteria bacterium; assembly: GCA_964619805.1. Classification (GTDB taxonomy): domain Bacteria; phylum Patescibacteriota; class Gracilibacteria; order Peribacterales; family Peribacteraceae; genus 2-02-FULL-52-16. Next base: position 9,756 of record CAZUFJ010000031.1, read on the forward strand.
AAAAAATATGTGAACGAACCGAAGCTCTGGCTGAAAACGGAGGCGATGGTCAGGGATGTTATGAAGAAATCCGGGTGCGACGTGGTCGAAGCGCCGAATGAGGCGGCGTTCTATGGGCCGAAGATCGATGTGGAAGTATTCAGTGCGATTGGCAGGCAATTCACGCTCGCAACAAATCAAATTGATTTCGATGTTCCGGGAAAAGTGGGGCTCACATACCGTGACAGCGATGGAACAGAAAAAGTGCCGCTCTGCATTCATAGAGCCCCGCTCGGCACGCACGAGCGCTTCATCGGGTTCCTGATCGAGCACTTCGCTGGGCTTTTTCCGCTGTGGCTCGCGCCTATTCAAGTTGCGATTCTGCCTGTTGCAGGCACACATGAGGCATATGCAGTTGAGTGCGCGGCCGCTCTCAAGGAAGCGAATCTTCGTCCTGTGACGCTCTCATCCGAGGAGAGCCTGGGCAAGCGCATTCGAGAAGGGGAGCAGCAGCGCATTCCGTACATCCTCGTCCTTGGGGACAGGGAAATCGAAGGTCGCAGCGTCGCTGTCCGCAACATCGCAACAAAGCAACAAGTCACTGTTTCATTTGCAGAATTCCTAGAGAAGACGACGTCGGACGTTGCAGCCCGCGCACTCCATCCTTCGATCGGATGAAATAGAGGGAATAGAGGAAGGAGTGATTGGTTGTTAGGGAATCCTCATTTTTGCTATCCTCACCCTAGCCCTAACCCTCATCCTATCTTCGAGGCCTTCCAATTCGGCCCTTTTATCTTCTGGACGCATCTCGCGTTTCTGCTGCTCGGCATTTGGCTCTCTGCGGAATTTTTCTTCCGCCTGGCACAGAGCGCCAACCTCTCGATGCAACATGTGCAGGAGCACATGTGGCAGTACGGCGCGGCGTTCCTGATCGGCGGGCGTATCATGGCGATCATTTCGGATTATCGCGTGTACATCCGCGAACCGCTGCGCGTGTTCATTTTCTGGGATGGGGGATTCGAGTACTTAGGGGGTGCGATCGGCATCGCGGTGCTTCTCTTCTTCGCGACGCGCAGCCAGCGCTCTACGTTTCTGCAGTGGCTCGATGCGTTGCTTCCTGCCGCGTGTCTGGGGCTAACCTTCAGCTGGCTCGGATCGTTCGCGTCCGGATCCTCATACGGCAGGCCGACAGATTCGATCTTCGGCGTGACCTACGATGCGATGAACGTTCGCTATGCGGTGCCGATCCACCCCGTGCAGCTCTACTACGCGCTCTTCTTCTTCGTCCTCACGTTCCTCCTCCTCATCATCCGCAAGCGCGAGAAGCGCGTGGGGGCCGAGACACTCCTTGGTATCATCATCGGGACGTCAGGCACGGTCTTCCTCGAGTACTTCCGCGGTGATTTTGGCATTCCAGTCTTCGCGATGAAAGTGGATTTCGTCGTGCTCCTTGCTCTCTTCATCAGCCTCGGCATCTTTGCCGCGATTGAGCGCAGGCTCACGAACCGCGTGATTATCATCGCGGAAGCGACGCTCGGCCTCGTGTACGGCGGTTACTTGCTCGTCCGGCCATGGCTGCCGTTCGACACGTTTGAATTGCGCTTCAGCCAGTTCCTCGCGATACTCGCGCTCCTCGCGACAATCGTCTACGTGGTCGATCATCGCAGGCGCTACCCTCACCTCTGATATGTCCTTCCCCTCGCTCTCTTTCTTGTTCTCTGCAGACCCCCTGCTTCGCTACGCGCAAATCGGGATCCTTCTCCTGGGGCTCCTGGATGTGTTCCTCATCTTGTTTGTGGTGCGCGACATCATCCTTCGGACGAAATCCTTCGGGTACCAACTGCTCGCGATCCTCCTCGCAGCGCTGTTGCCGTTCGTCGGGTTCCTTCTCTATCTGCTTATTCGGCCCGCGCGCACGGTGAAGGAGCGCGATGTCGAGGTTCTCTTGAAGCGACTGATTGCAGATGAAGAGCCGGCCGTGATGGGAACCGAGCCTTCCAAACCCTAGCCCTCATCCTAGCCCTAGCCCTAACCCTAACCCTAACGTTATGATCGCTCTCCTCAGCTACATCTTCTATCCGAATCCGGGCAACGCGACCTACGCGAGTCCCAAGGCACTCGCGCTCCTCATCCTCTGCGCAGCGCTCGTGGCTGCTTCCATCGCGGTGAAAATCTGGCGCGGCAAGCTTAAAAATCCTGTGACAAAGAAACTGACGGCATCGTGGTCGAGCGCGTTCTTCTGGTTCGGTATCAGCGGCGCGATTCTGGTCGTCGCGCGTGTGGAAAATATCCAGTTTATCGCGATGCGTGCACTCTGGCTCTTCTGGAGTGGGGCCGTCCTCCTCTTTTTCCTTACGCAATTTCGAAGATACCGGCAGAAAAATTACGAGGTGCTTCCGACGGTTAACGTCGTAGATTCGCGGGAGAAGTATTTACCCGGAAAACGGAGGAATTAGGAATGAGGAGTTAGGAAATAGATTGCTTTGCCTGCAGCTAACCTCTAAGTCCTATGTCCTGACTCCTGGCTTAGTGGAAAGGAAAACAGGGAGATTGACACCCATGCGATAAGAGGGGAAAATCTCCCACCCTATGCCTTTAAAGCATTTCACGGAGACCGTGCTTGTGATCCTGCTCGCAGCCATGCTGCTCCTTACAGGCGTTGCCTTGGATACGCTGCCGCTGCTCCCGGAAGGAGCGCTGCCCTGGGCGATCGCATTTGCCGTGAGTGTCTTCTACGCACTCGTTCTCTCTCCGACACTGAAGAAAAACCGCGCCGAGCACTCGTTTCGCTTGCTCCACTTTTTACCGGCATTGATGCTCATTCTCTGGCTCATCATTCAAGTCCTTGCGCTTCGCGAACCCCGCGCGCTCATCGCACATCACTGGTACACATGGGGCTTCGGCATCCTGGCCGTGACGGCCGGTATGTTGCTCCTCATCGCATTTTGCGTGAACGTGATTCGCCGCCGCCTGCCGCGTGTCACGATTCTGTTCCTGCTCCTTCTTCCGTTCACGGCGTTCGCATTTGTAAGTGAGCGCAGCCTCCATATGGATCAGCGATTATCGGAAGTTGTCTGGCGGGGCGACTGGTGGAATATCGTTGGCAGCGGCATATTTTTGGCGAAGGTGCCGCCGGAATCCGCAGGCAGCGGCCAAAACCTCGATCCTTCGGATAATCCGCAAGAAGAGGCATGGCGCCAAAGGCTTCGCGCACTCGAGGAGCGACGCCTCCAAATTGCAGCAGAGCGCGCAACATCTGCGGGATCATCGGCATCTACGACGACCTCATCATCTTCGGTCGTATCGAGTGCTAGCTCGAGCACGAGCAGTGTCATTGTTGCGGGCAATCCGCCACCGCACCTTCCTTCGTCCGGATTCGATCCAAGCGTGTTCGTCATTTTTGGAGTTGCGGGATACACGGCTCTGCTCCACGAGAGGGCAAAAAGGAGAATGTAAGCTGAATTGCTGCCCCGCAAGGCGGGGCAGTCTGCGCCCGAGGACGGGCGCAGCTGGAACTACATTATTTATTCTTTTTACATCTTCCAGCCGCAGCCGTCCTCGGCTGCGGACTGCGCCCCAAGGGCGCAGGAATGCACAAAATTCATAAATGGGTATAGCATTCCTGCGATGACAACGGTTGTCTCCCTTCGCGCGCGTCAGATTCTGGATTCGCGGGGTACCCCCACGGTCGAAGCGGATTGCAGCCTCTCCGACGGATCGCTCGGCCGCGCCGCAGTTCCATCCGGTGCTTCCACGGGATCGCACGAAGCGTTAGAGCTTCGGGATGGTGACAAGCGCATGTATGCGGGGAAATCTGTGCTGAAAGCCATTGCGAATGTCGAAGGGTCGATTGCGAAGGCGCTCAGGGACAAACCCGTGTCGGATCAGCGGACGGTGGATCAGGTGCTCATCGATCTTGATGGGACCGAAAACAAAGCGAAGCTGGGAGCGAATGCGATCCTCGCAGTCTCGATGGCCGTGTGTCGTGCAAGGGCCGCAAGCGAGCGGGTTCCCCTGTACGCATCCCTTGCCGAGCAATTCGATGTGGATCTGCAGAAGCATATTCTCCTGCCCGTGCCGCTCATGAACGTCATGAATGGAGGAGCGCATGCGGACTCAAAGTTAAGCTTTCAGGAATTCATAATCGTGCCGACGAAGTTTAAAAAATTTTCAGAAGCACTACAGGCAGGATCCGAAATTTTCCAGATACTCAAAAAGCTTCTCAAAGAGGCTGGCCACATCACGTCGGTAGGGGACGAGGGCGGATTCGCTCCGCACGTGAAGGGCAGCGCCGAGGCATTCGCCTTTCTCATCGAGGCGATCAAGACAGCAGGATATGAAGGGCGCGTGCAGCTCGCGATCGACGCCGCCGCTTCGGAATTCCGAAAGGGAAGCGCGTATGAGGTGGATGGCAAAAAACTTTCCTCGAGTGAGCTTACGGATTATTACGCACACCTCTGCCAGAAATTTCCAATTGTTTCGATCGAAGACAGCCACAGTGAAGATGATTGGGATGGCTTCGTCATGATGCAAAAAAAGCTTGGGAAGTACGTTCAGCTTGTCGGCGATGACCTGTTTGTCACATCAACAAAGCGCATACAAGAGGGGATCACAAAGAAGGCCGCGAACGCAGTTCTCATCAAGCTCAATCAAATCGGCACTGTTTCCGAA
>CAZUFJ010000032.1:0-2678 GCA_964619805.1 uncultured Candidatus Peribacteria bacterium
CATTCAATTGCCTCGCGCGCATATGCGGGATTCGAAAAAATTGGCGTACGGTCTTTTGTCACGGTCGTGACCAGAAGCAAATCCTCGTTCAGGATGTTGTGAATCTGCGGCGTGGTAGGATATATCTTAATATCTTCGTTCAAGTATTACTGCGCCCATGCGGGCGCAGTCCGCAGCCGGGACGGCCGCGGCTGGAAGTTTTTGTGGCCTTTAGATAATTTTCATGATGTCTTCCAATGTCTTCACGACATGATCGGCATTTTTTCCTGCATCATGCGGACTATGCGGGCCGATCAATATGCAGCAACGCATGCCGGCAGCCCGGGCTGCGGCCGCATCGAACGATTGGTCGCCGATATAGATGCAGGATTCGGGTGCGACATTGAGCCTGTCTGCGGCGAACAGAAGCCCGTGCGGGTGTGGCTTCATGTAGTCGCCCATGTCGTCCGCAGTTACGAGTGTTTTAACACCCTCGAGTACCGGCAGACACGCTTCGATGGCATCGACATACTTGCGCCACGATCCTGTGACGATACCCACTGGGCTAAGTGAGACTGCGTTCGCGAGTAACTCCTTGCCGCCTGGCATCCATTCCACCTGTGTTCGAAGCGCGCGCTCGTAAAAAAGATCGCGTTTCATACGAAGTGCTGGCACACGACTCTCTGATATTTGGAAATGTTCCAGAATATCTTTTAGGTGCCACCCCTCCATGTACCAACGAAGAAATTGTTCCTTCGGTGGGGTCAGTCCGATCTCTGTGAGTGCCTCCAAAAACGCGTCGAGGTAGAGGCCGATGGTGTCGGTCAATGTGCCATCGAGGTCAAAGAGGATCGCGCCGTATCGCATGGCCTTAAATTTCGACAATAACGGGGATCATCATCGGCTCTCGATCCAATTTGCGATCGAAGTAGCGATAGAGCGCGCCGGTAACGGCCGATTTAAGCGCTTTGCGGTCGGTCTCGCCGCGCGCGACAGCTTCTTCGTAGGCCTTGCGGCTGAGCTCCGTCACCTCGCGGGTGATCGTCTGCTGCTCGGAGCCGTAGATGAGGCCGCGGGTGAGGATGTCCGGGTCGCCGACCAAGCGCTTGCTCTCCGCATAGACGCGGAGCAGCACCACGAGGACGCCGCCGTTGCTCATAATCTTGCGATCGTTCTGCACCAACTGGCCTGCGCCCGCGCTGCCGCGGCCGTCAATGATGACGTCGTTTGCAGTTAACTTCGTCTTGCTTTTCCGCGCCGTGTCACCGGCTTCGAATTCCAGGATCTCTCCATTGAGGAGCAGATGGACCTGGTTCTCGAGGTAGCCGATGCCGCGGACGAGATCCGCGTGCGCAGCTTTCATGTGCGGCTCGCCATGTTCGGGGATCACGTGCCTGGCCCGCACCAGGCGGTGCATGAGCAAAATGTCATTCTGGTAGCCGTGGCCGGTGGTGTGGAGCGCAAGTTCCTGATTCGTTTTCACGATCGCACCCTTGAGATGAAGGTTATTCACCACTTTCGCGACGGAGCGTTCGTTTCCGAGGATCGGGTTACTGCTCAGGATCACCGTGTCGCCCTTCTTTACGGAAATGTGGCGGTGCGTGCCGATCCCCATGCGCGCGAGGCCCGCGGCCTCTTCACCCTGGCTGCCCGTCGTGATGATGAGCACTTCACTGTCCGGCAACTTATCCATGCCGGGGCCAGCCTTACGGATGAGACCGCGCGGGGCCTTGATGTAGCCGAGATTCTGGGCGATCTCGACGTTCGCTTCCATGCTGCGGCCCGAGATGTAGACCTTGCGGTTCATCGCGTGCGCGTGTTCTATGACCTGCTCGATTCGGTTGAGGAGCGAGCTGAAGGTGGAGATCACGACGCGGCCCTTCGCATCGCGAATGAGGCTGCGGAGCGTCTCGGAGATCTCCTTTTCACTCTTGCTGTTTCCCGGTTTCAGTGCGTTCGTGGAATCCGCAATAATTGCGAGTACGCCCGCGTCGCCGAGCTCCGCGAGCCTCGGGAAATCCGCAGGCGGCTCGTTCATCGGCGTTAAGTCGAATTTGAAATCGCCCGTGTGCACGATGGTGCCATAGGGTGTGTGCACTGCGATCGCCGCAGAATCGGGGATCGAGTGCGTGACGCGCAGGAACTCCACCTCGACATTCCCGATGCGGATGCGCTCGCGGAAATTGACGGTGTGGAGGTTGGCCTTGCCTGTCAGATGATCCTCCTCCAGGCGCTTCTTCACCATCGCCATCGTGAGGCGCGTGCCGTAGCACGGGGGGAAGTGGAGTGCGGGAAGCAGATGCTGCGCGGCGCCGATGTGGTCTAAGTGTCCGTGCGTAAAGAGGACGGCCTTGATGCGGCTCTCGCGTCCTTTGAGGCTCGAGATATCGGGGATCAGATAATCAATGCCGAGCATGTCCTCGTCTGGAAACTGGAGTCCGAGATCGATGATGTAAATATCTTCATCAACTTCGATCACGAAGCAGTTTCTGCCGACCTGCTCAAATCCGCCGAGCGGATAGACGCGAAGCGGGGATTTCTTCCCCGTGCCCGCCGTCATAGGGCGCTGCTGAAACGCTGGCCGCTGGGCGTTCTCGGCTCCTCGCTCCGCACCGAGTGACGAAGCGAAGTCTTTTCTCTGTGGTGGACCGACGCTGCTTGAGGGGGGACGATTCGCAGATCCTTTACCGCTGCGACGT
>CAZUFJ010000033.1:0-7687 GCA_964619805.1 uncultured Candidatus Peribacteria bacterium
CTTTGTGTCGGCAGCCGGCGCACCCTGACGCGGCAGGATATTGAACCACCAGTTCATCACGCGCTCGCTCTTCGAGAAAAACCGATGACCGCCAATGTCGATGCGGTTGCCCTTGTAGTTATAGGTCTGCGCGATGCCGCCGATCGCATCCGTCGCTTCCAGCACAATCGGATGAATATCCGTGCGCTTGAGAAGCTCATACGCAGCCGTGAGCCCGGCCGGGCCGGCGCCTGCGATGATGGCAATATGCTGCACGTTGGAGGAGCGTAGCTAAGAAACCCCGCCACGGCTAGCGGCAGCCGACTCTGGGGGGCGCTCTGCGCCCGTGGTTAAAACACCACCGGCTCCACGCGGTCTTTTTTGTGGAACACGAACCCGTGCGAGAGCGAGTAATTCCAGATCGCGATGACACCGATCGCGAGTATCTTCGAAAGAAGGACGTGCACACCGAACCGGTGGAACAGGTTCGAGAACGCGCCGTTGAGGGCGATTGCAACGCCGTAGACCATGGCAAACTTGAACGCTTCGTGCTTCGTACTGCCTTGGCTGCCAAACGTTATGAATTTATTCGCGATGAAAACGAAGCTGGCCCCAAGAGCAGAGGAGACGAAAAATACATACGCGGGACCAACATCGAGCAATTGCATGATGAGCGTGAGAGCGAGGAGGTCAATGGCCGTACCAATCCCCCCCGCAATCATGAACTTGATGCCTTGTGAAAGATGTGTCCGGATGAACGGATGCGAGAGAAGTTTCTTCATGCGTTTCTGAAAAGGATATTTTTGCATACGATGCGCACCTCTTTCAAGTATGTGAGCACCCAAACACAGAACACGAGGTCGACCAGAAGAGGCGTCAGGAAGAACACATATGTGAGAGCGAAGGTCTCACGGAACTGCAAATAGAAATAGAACCATTGGAAATGAAGGGTTGCCAGGACGAGAGGAATCCAGAGAGGATATTTTTTGAGAACGGGAAGAGATGCCAGGATCAGAAAGAGAATACCTGTTTCCATGTAGAAGTGATCCATATGATCGAGCGCCACATTGAGTCCGATGCCGATGGCCGCTCCCGCAAACAGCGCCAGGGGGAGCGCGTGATCGCGGAAATATTCCTTGTGTGCAATGAGCGCAAACAGTCCAAGGAATATGAGGAGAGGAGATGTATGAACGAGGTTGCCGAGCGCTGTCTTCGCAGGGTCGGGATAGTAAAAGTTGTGCACGGAAAAAAGCATTTGAAGAGCATGCGCGGCGTTGAAGAACATCCCCACCGGTCCTTTCCACACACCGATCGCATCAAACTCCTCATGGACGCCGACATTGATCTTCCCCGCTTGAAGGAATTGAATGGAAAGGTAGAGGACGGGAATCGCAAGCGCATAGAGTACTTGCGGATAGCGCCTCCAAAGCGGTTTTTGGTCGTCACCTGTAAGAACCATCAGGAGAGGCGCCAGCGCGACCGCAAACGGAAGTGAGATCATGGCGAAACCAAACGGGAGCCAAGTCCAACGTGCCCGTAACCCCGCCCCGAGGAGCGTCAAGAGTACAAGACAATGATAGGTCGCCACCATCCATCCACGGAGGGACGAGAACGAGAGAAACGGCATCATCGCCATGATCGATGCGAACATGATGCCATGCCATGTCGACTTGAAGATGCTCCGCCCCGCAAGGAACGCGAAGAGTGGGATGAGCATGCCCGAGAACATTTGGAACTCGATCTGCGCAATCGGTGAACGGGTGATCCAATACCAAGGCACCGCAATGATATTCATGCCGTGAAAACCAGGGATACTGAGATCCAGCTTTCCCGCAGCGAGTGTCTCAATAAATTTTTGATAGACGAAATGATCGTCCATCGGGAACGGGGTGGCCGCCAGCATGCTTGTCCCCACAGCGGCCGTAAGGAACATAACGTAGATCCACGGCAGCGCGCGGCGGAGCCACGGCGGTCGCGACCGCCAGTGGCGGAGTGCGGGGTGAGACGGAAGGCTCATCTGGGATATGGTAGCAGAGCCCTTTAGGGCTTCTTCGATGCCACCAGCACCGTATCTTCCTCCACATTGCCGATTGCTTGTCCGCCGCGCCACCATGCGATCGTTTTTTGGAGTCCTTCTTCGAGCGGCGTCCATTGGAAATTGCAAAGGACCCGATGAAGCGGCAAGCGCACGCTCCTGCGACCAAGCGGTTTCAACGGATTATATTCGATTGGGAGCCCGGGCTGCACGAGATCGCGGATGCGCTCCGCAAGACGTTTCACCGTTACGACCTCATCATTGTGGATATATTCCACGCCCGTGATCCCCTCCTCAATTAATTTCATCGCCGCATCCGCCAAATCCTCGACGTAGAGAAACGTGCGCTCCTGGCCACCTGTGCCGAACACTTGAAGCACCTTCGTTTTCTTTTTCGCCTTGTATATGAGCGCCGGAATCACGTTGCTGTCCGCCGCAAACGTATCACGGGGCCCGTAGGACCCGACGGGGCGGATGATGAGGAGCGGGAAACCCTGCGTGCGCGATGCGATGAACCACTGGAGCTCGCAGAGCGCCTTGCCGAGCACGTAGCCATCCAAGTTCTTCTCCTGTGAGAGGCTCACGACATCGCTTGCAGGCGGGATATTCGCGGTGCTGAAGAACGTGACGGGTACGGGAGTCCGCTCGCGAATGCCCTCGATCAGGGCTTGGGTCATCCGGACATTTTCGACGAGCACATCGTACGCGCGCTTCGTACGATACTCGGCGTTCCTGCGGCATGCCGCCAAATGAAGCACGCGATCAACGCCGCGGACGAGATGCGCGCAGTATGCGGGGTCGCGCAAATCCCCCTCCAGGAATTCCATCTTCGATTGCAGCCCGTGGAGTGCGCGAAAATTGCGTGCACGTACGGGAACGCGCACCGTCGCACCGCGTTCCAGCAGTCGCTCAACGATAAAACTACCAATGAACCCCGTCCCACCGGTCACGAGCACCCGACTACCTTTCCATGACATTGGCATGACGCAACTCTAAAGAACATTCCGCGCGATGTCACCTGAAGAAGACACGCACGTAAGCAACGTGCGCTGGATGAATGTGTAAGTGACGAAAATATCTCCCAGCGCGGGTTGCCTGCCCGCGCGCCCTGTTAATTCGGTAAGCGAATATTCAAAGCCTTGCAGTCAGCCTCGAGCATCAAGTGTGCAAGGTCGCGTACGCTCGTCTTTGCTTCCCATCCGAGTTCCTTCTTCGCTTTCGACGCGTCGCCGAGCAGCACATCCACCTCCGCAGGGCGATAATAGTGCGGGTCCACCGCAACGATGATCTTGCCTGCCTTCGTATCGGTGTAGATTTCCTTGTCGCCGGAGCCAGAGCGTTGAAAGGAGATTCCCGCACGCTCGAGACAGAGTTCCAAAAATTCTCGAACGGTCGTCGTTTTCCCCGTCGCGAGCACGTAGTCTTCGGGAGTGTTCTGCTGCAAAATCCGCCACATCCCCTCCACGTATTCTTTCGCATAACCCCAGTCGCGCTTCGCTTCCAGATTGCCGATAAAGAGGCACTCCTGCTTACCCGCCAAGATCCGAGCGAGACTCAAGGTGATCTTGCGCGTGACGAAGTTCTCGCCTCTTCGGGGCGACTCGTGATTGAAGAGGATGCCGTTCACGGCATACATCCCGTAGCTTTCACGATAGTTGCGCGTCAGGTAGAACGCGTACGCCTTGGCACACCCGTAGGGGCTGCGCGGATAAAACGGCGTCTTCTCATGTTGCGGAACTTCCTGCGCCAAGCCAAAGAGCTCGCTGCTGCTCGCTTGATAAAACCGCGCGGGGATGCCGCTCGTCCGAAGCGCCTCGAGCAGTCGCGTCGTCCCAAGCCCCGTCACATCACCCGTGTACTCGGGTGTGTCGAAGCTGATACCGACATGGCTTTGCGCCGCAAGGTTATAGATCTCATCAGGACGCGCAGCGGCGAGCACCCGGAGGAGCGAATTGGAATCCGAGAGGTCCCCGTAGTGAAGCGCAATCGGGAGGCTCGGGGTATTCGAATCCGAGAACAGATGATCGATGCGACCCCGATTGAACGTGGATGCCCTGCGGACGAGCCCGTGCACTTCGTACCCCTTTTCAAGGAGGAGCTCGGCAAGGTATGAGCCGTCTTGGCCGGTAATGCCGGTAATAAGGGCTTTTTTAGCGGACATACAGTTTGACTGAAGGAATAACTCGGAGCTCTCGCCCTGAGCGAGCCCCAGCGAGTCGAAGGGTCATCAGGGCAATCTTTCCGAGCATGGCAAAGATAGTAGCAGAGAAAGACGGTTACCGCGCTCATCTTTTCCCCGCAGCCACGCGCCTTCGCGCTCTACGATTCCTCACGGTGAGTGAGAATTTTTTCCTCGAGGAGAGATTGCAAGTACATCGGCAACTCTTCGACGGGCCCGTCGAACCGCAGCATGTCTGCCAGACGATGGCCTACGCGATCGGCGGCATCCTGCTCCACTTCTTCGAGCGATTTTCCTTGGAAATGCGCATCCGCGCGATGCGCCTCACTCCATTGATGATCTCGTGATCCTTCTTCGTACGAACCTCTCTGGCGCTCAGCAATCAAAACAACTTCTGATCCCTGGAGCATTTGATCGACATAAAAGAGGATCATTTCGGGGAGCCTGCTGGGGCCATGATCGTCTTGAACCAGATTCGCACCCGAGAGTTGGATGACCTGCTCGGAAATCCCAAGCGAGCGCAATATCTCGTCACCCTTTCTTGCATCTTTCTCGATTGCGTCCTTGATTTCATGACCGTCCATGAGGCCGCGCGTCGCAACGATCTCCGCCTTCTTGCGCCAATCGTGGAGGATGGCCGCATGGGTGATCCGACGAACACGTTCCTCCGCAAATGCCGGCTTCTTTCGCGGAACGTTCCGATTGATTTCGCGCGCGATGAGCTCGGCGAATGCGCCCGCCACCAAGCAATGTTCCGACACATTGCGCCAGATATCTTTGCCAGGCGTACGGCCAAGGGTCTCGCCCCTATGAAAGTGCGGACGGAATGCGGACGTATTCCGAAGCGAGAAGCTGGCAAGGTAGTGCGTGCGTTCGCGGGAGTAACTCTTCCACCCTTGGGGCAGGAGTCTAAGCTTCTTCAAGGAAGCAATGAGCGCATCAACATTCCCCGTCGTGTATTTGATTCCCTTCATGCCAAGCTGATCACCGAGATGCGCATAGTTGTCATCGATGAACACGACATCCTCAGGCTTATACGGCTCGCTGCGCTCGGCAATGTGTTTCGCATCGGGCAGGATATCTCGGAATATTTCTTTCCCGCCTTCGGAGTTCGATTTTTTCTTGTGCCGGTCATAAGAATAATATTCCTGATCGAAGAGGCCGCGGATCGGATCCACGAGCACCTCCTTTTCTGCGCGGGAAATATTTGAGAGCACCATGGTGATGATACCTTGGCGCCGAAGCTCGGCGAGAATGTCCAGGATTCCTTCCTCGAAGATCCTTTTGAACGGAGTGAAATCTTTCATGATGCTTTCGAGAGCCCCCTTGAGATCCTTCGGAATCGGCACATTGATTTCACGCAGGAAGCGCTCGAAGAGAACTTCGGGCGATTCATGCTCCAGTACGAGACCCGTATTGAGAAAATTTGTGTCCCATACTTCGGTGGGAATGTCATCAGGGGATATCCCGAGAGCCTTCGCCGCGATATTTTTTCGGACGAGATCGCCGCCGTTCGGATCGGGGAAGATGACACCGCCAACGTCAAAGACGACGATCTTCGGGCGCTCTGGATTTTGCTCCCCCCACTCCCGAATCTCCTTCTTACGTGGTTCGGTGAACAGAACCGAATGGTGATTAAACGCATAATATTCACGCAGCGTAGCGCAGGTCAGCTTGACTGTATCTCCGAGCGCTTCACGGGTACGTCGGATTTCCGTTCGTTCTACGAACCGCTCGACATGTGGGGACTGAGGATGCTGTTTCATTGATGATATTATGTACTAATTTTTTATTTTATGCAAGGTTAGACCTTCCTCTCCCTCGGGCGCCCCCTGGCTGCAGGCAGCGCGGAAAATCGCTACAATTCCTCTATGCGTATTGCGGTTTGTGGCGTCGGCTATGTCGGTCTTCCGCTTGCGGTTGCATGTGCAAGGGCGGGGCACACGGTCACGGGGTACGACATCTCCGAGAAACGGATCGCGGAGCTTTCGGTCGGGCGCGATAGCACACGCGAAGTCCCGGATGCCGCACTCGAGGCAGCGAATGTCAGTTTCACCACAGACCCCACAGCGTTTCGCGATGCCAAGATCATTATGGTTGCAGTGCCAACGCCGGTGGATGACAAAAACAAGCCGGATCTCTCGATGGTCGAGAGCGCGACGCGCACGGTTGGCAAAAACCTGACGAAGGGGACGATCGTCGTCTACGAGGCGACGGTGTACCCGGGCGTGACGGAGGATCTGTGCGGGCCGATGCTCGAACAGGAATCCAATCTTGTCCGCGGCAAGGATTTTTTCCTCGGCTATTCCCCCGAACGCATCAACCCCGGTGACCGCGAGCACACGATCGAAAAGATCGTGAAAGTCGTTGCCGGTGAAGATGAGAAAACAACGGACAAGCTCTGCGAACTCTACGGATCTGTCGTGAAAGCCGGCATTCACCGTGCGCCATCGATCAAGGTGGCCGAGATGGCGAAGGCAATCGAGAACGCACAGCGCGATTTGAACATCGCCTTCATTAATGAAATCGCAATCCTCAGCAATGCACTCGGCATCGAAACAAAGGATGTGCTCGCAGCCGCGGGGACGAAGTGGAACTTCCTGCCATTCAAGCCGGGCCTCGTCGGCGGCCACTGCATTGGTGTGGATCCGTATTACCTGGTCGAGATGGCGCGCATGCTCGGTATCAAGACTCAAGTGATCACAGCAGGCCGCGCACTTAATGACAGCATGAGCAAATTCGTCGCAACGAGTGTGATCGAATCACTTGGGGCAAAGGCCAAGAGCGCACGCGTGCTTGTCCTCGGCCTCACATTCAAGGAAGACATTCCAGATACCAGGAACAGTAAATCTGAGGACGTGCTGAATCACCTGAAAGCAGGCGGAGCAAAGCCCGAGGTTCATGATCCATTCGTCACAGCGGACATCATCGCGAGTCACGGCTTCGTCGAGGGGCACCTGGAATCCGGACCCTACGATGCGATCGTGCTCCTGGTCCCTCACAAGGAATATTTGAAGATCCCCTTGGATACACTGATCGCAGCAACGAAGGATGGCGGACTTATCTATGACCTAAAGTCGATTCTGGATAAGAAGACGATTGAGCAGGCAGGAAGAATATACCAAGCATTGTAATAACTGCGGCCAGCAGCCTGCACCAAGGCTTCGACCGCCGAGGGATTGGCCGCTCTGATCTAGTTCATAAACGACATATTCCCTCCTCGAGTCTGAGCCTCGGAGTCGGAGACCGGGCAGGCAGGCGCGGCGCCTGCCCTGCCGAAGCCTCGGGCGAAGGAGGGCCTGCCCTGCCGAAGTCCCGCACATGCGGGACGAAGGAGGGTCCCGGAAATGGATCATATGATACACTCTTCCCATGGTCAAAAAGGGAAAGAAATCACAGACTATGGGGGGATTGCATGCAGTCGCAATCATTGCTGCAACATGCGCATTCTTTTTACTGCCATTTCTTTCAGGCGAATCACTTCTCGGCCATTT
>CAZUFJ010000034.1:0-5482 GCA_964619805.1 uncultured Candidatus Peribacteria bacterium
CTCTCACACTCCCTTTTCCCGTATACTCTCGCCGCGTTTTAATGTTCTTCTTTTCTTCACTATTCCCCTGTAGCTCAATGGTAGAGCACCTCGCTGTTAACGAGGGGGTTACTGGTTCGAGTCCAGTCGGGGGAGCCATACACTATTCGCTTACTTCGTTCGGGTTCATGGCAGCGCCAATTTCGATTGAAAGATAGAAAAAGCGGCCCGCCGTAGGGGCCGCTTTTTTCGCATTGAATGCTATGTCAGTGAGTGACTACCAGCAGAGCCGTTTAGTGGAGAATGATTCCCGCTTCTTCGCTGTCGTCGGGATTCAAGATTTCTTGGATTTCATCCATGGAAGTCTGGAGCTCATCCTGCGTCTCTGCGTGCGTCTCTATGATGCTCTCTTTGTATGTTGCCACTTGCGTACCCAAGTCCGCACAGTAGCTCTTCTGCTCTTCGGTCTTCGCCTTGGTGCACTGTTTCTTTGCTTTGGCATAGTCCTTCTCGGCTTGCTTGAGATCTTTCTTCTCCTGTTTCTCATCCTTCGCAAGGAGTTTCTTCAGCTGGCTGTAGTTCTTCTCCAGCTTCGTTCTTTGCGCGCTGGTGAGTTCCGCTTCTTCTCCCATGTCCGGGACATCAAAATTTGTCCATTTGTCGACCATGGGGTCGTTCTGCGGTCTGGAGAACTGAAAGCTGGGCATTCTCTCCTTGCCTCCGAACGGGCTGTTACCACCCATCGAACCTCCTCTGTTGCCGAAGGGAGAATCCATTCCGCCCATGCCACGACCCGCGTCATTGCGATTGAACGGGGAACCGCCCATAGAGCTGCGACTCCCTTGCGAACCACCAAAATTCATATCGCCAGGCATTCCACCTTGCATACTGTCACGACCAAAGCCAGGCATTCCACCGGGCGAACCAAAGTTCATACCGCCAGGCATTCCACCGGGCATACTGCCATGATCACCTTGCGGGCTACCAAAGTTCATACCGCCAGGCATTCCGCCTTGCATTCCTTCTGGCATACCGCTCGGGCCAGCATTGCCGCCGCCGACTGAACCGCCATCCATGGGCGGGGGAGGAGGAGCGCCGCCTTCGGGGCCTGATTGCGCAAGGATAAAACCACGCGTGGTCGTGGTAACAGCGCCGGAGACGGCAAGCGCGACCGCTCCCGCGACGAATAATTGGGTATAGTTCTTCCTCATAAAGAGATGGGGGAAAGAAATGTGTGTTACGCACATAATACTATATTTTGTATTTAAAGTCAAATCATATTTTCTCCCACAATTTCATTGTAGAAACGCCAAACAAACATCCACAAGCATCAGATGATGGTGGCGCTGCGGCGTGCATCCACTCTTTCGCAAACCGCTATCGGGGCAGTGCAGCGGCAAAAGAGACCCCGCGGAGGGATCTCCTCTATTGCCTCTGTAGGGCAGGAATTCTGCCCTACAGATTTTTGGTTCATCATCACCCGCTGATCCTGATCGTCCCCGTCGTCGGTGAAAGCAAGCCGGCACCGCCGGTCGGCGACGCAATCGAGATATTGATCATCTCCTCGCCTTCGCCCTCGATCGTATCCTTGGTGATCGGCACCAGGAAACTGCGGCTCGTCTCGCCAGGCAGGAACGTCAGCGTGCCCGTGACGCCGACGTAGTCCAAGCCCGCGATTGCGGTGGCATTCGATGTCGTGTAGGTCACGGAGACCGTACCCGCATTGCCGCCCGCGCGCGTGACCGTCACAAGCGCGCTTTCGCCCTCAGCCGCCGTCACGGTCGCGGAGCTGAGCTTCAGGGAGCCCGTCGCCGTCGGCGTCGTCTCGTTATCCACCAGCGTCAGAACGGACAACGCGGGATTGCCGAGCACGGCACCGCCCGTTGGCGCGGTGAGATAAAGATTCACAGTTTTGTTGCCATCCACGACCGAATCATCCGCGACAATGACACTGAAGCTCTTCGTCAATTCACCCTGGGCGAAGCTGAGCGTCCCCGATTGGAGCGTGTAGTCCTGCGCGATCGCCGTGCCGTTCGTCGCCGAGTAGTTCACAGACACGGGGGCCGTGCCGCCTTCCCTCCGCACCGTGATGACGATCGTGGTTCCGTTTTCCTGCACCGCGTAGGTGTTGGCATTGAACATGATCGCATGTGCGGACGACGTGGATGCTCCCGCAGCGGAAGATCCGCTCGTCTCGTTATCAACGATCGTGAGCGTGGTCGTCGTCGGCGTGCTCAAGGTCGCGCCGCCCGTGACGTTCGAGAGCGTAATCCCGAGGTCCTCGTTCCCCTCGGTAAGCGTGTCATCGCTGATGGGAATCGTAAAGGTGCGGCTCGTCTCCCTGTTCGCGAATTGGAGCGTGCCCGTCGTCTGCGTGTAGTCGGTGCCCGCCTTCGCCGTGCCATCCGCGGTCGCAAAGCTCACGGTCACGGAACCCGCGTTGCCGTTCGTGCGCACGACGCTCACGGTCGCGGTGCCAACGGTCTCGCTCACGGTAAAGCTCTTGATCGTGAAGCGGATCGTCCCTTCGGGTCCGATGCTCGCGGCACTGGAGCTGCTGGAGCTTGAGCTCACGCTACTGGAACTCGAACTCGAGGAGCTCGACGATCTGGAGGACTCTTCTTCTTCCGAAACAGCAACAGTATCGCCGAGACTATCTCTAAACCTTGCGAGCATTACCGCGATCTGGCCGCGCGTCACGGTGTCATTCGGACCGAACCGTCCATCATCGTATCCTTTGATAATGCCGGCGTCGTACATTTCGCCGATCGCGGCATCATAGTAGGAACCGGGCTGAACGTCGGAGAAGACGCTCGACCCAAGCATGCCGGCGGCAAATCCGGACGCCGCGGCACCGAGGAAGACTCCGACAAGAAGTGGCGCGGAAACGAGGCGCGACAGACGTGGGATCATGGGAGACATAGAAAAAGCGGGAGAATAATCTCGGCGAGTATGCGAAGCGCAGAAGAAAGAATGCAATAGACAGGATCCCCTTCTCCTGTACTTATGCAGATGTAATCGCGTGCGCGACGCGGATGAGCGTCGCCTCCGGATTTTCCGTATCCTTCTCGGCAAAACCCGCTGCGCCAGCGGCTGTAAACGCATCCGACGTTCCTTCAGTCGCAGAGAAGCCAATGACCTTGATTTGCGGTTTCCTCTCGAGGATTTCCGCAGTCAGCGTGTGACCTCGAATAGTTCCTGCCAAACATTCATCGATGAGGACAATGTCCGGTGAGAGCGAAACTGCTTTCTCCGCAAGTTCCGCAAGTGCTTCTTTCACATGAAAGAGGAAGGAGGCGTTCCCGTCGGTCGCGGCTACAAGCCACGGCACGAACACCTCAAAGACCTCGGGTGCGTTATCAATCAGAAGAATTTTTTTATCGCGAAGCACCGCTGCCTCCTCGGGGATTTCCGGCATCGCATGCACAAACGGCGGAAGACCGCATCGTTTCAGCGCATCTTTTGATAGTACGAGGAGATCGCGCGACATGAATGACATCCTACCATTACAAAAATCGATCATCGGACGTTTCTGCCTCTTCTGCCTTTTCTTAAAGCGTCCTCAAACGTTCGAGTGCCTTCTCCCTCCCCCGCTTCACATTGCGCTTCTTCACCGCGGCGGCCAGATCCTTCGTGAGCGACTCCACGGTTTGAGTGTGCGCTCCGCCATTGCCATTGCCGTTCCCGTTCTTCCCCTTCCTCTTCGCCTGCGCACCCTTCCAGATCTTGTCGATGTTCACCCGGTAGAGGTTGTTGTATTTCTCCAGTTCATTCGGTCCCGCCATCTTGAGCACGTCGAGCTCGGGCGCGAACATATCGCTGTACCTGTCGCGGCGGCGGACCATCTTCATCGTGCCATCGGGATACATCATCACAACCGGTGCGCGCTTGATGGTGTTGAAATTGCATGCCATCACCTGCGCGTACGCACCGACATCCATGATCGCGAGCAGATCCCCCGCGCGGAGCTTCGGCATCTCGAGCCCCTTTACAATCAGATCCCAGCAGTCGCACGTATTTCCCGCGACCGTCACCGTGTGGATGCGGCGCGAATTCATCTGTGAAGCCGGCAACACGTCGTACTTCACACCTTCTTGAATCAGGGCGTCGGGGACGAAGTTGTAACTGGAGGCGTCGGCGATCACAACGCGATGCGATTTACCCAGGCGCTTGCGGGCGATCACGCGGCAGAGTCCGATGCCGGCGTTCAGCACGATGCTCTTGCCCGGCTCGAAGATCAGCCGAACCGACGGCAGCCCCTGGCGATCCAAAAGTTTCTGGAAGTACGCGGGGAAATCCTTCATCGCCTCGATCGGGAACGCCTCTTCCTCGCCGATCGCCGCGGGGAAACCGCCACCGAGCGAGAGCGTCTTCACGCGGATGCCACGGTCGGCGCAGCGCCGGATGAGCTTCACGAACACGCGCGCGGCCGCTTTGAAGACCCGCGGATGAGGCACGTAGCCGCCCATGAAGTGGAATCCGATGAAGTCGACGTACGGGCTCTTCTTCGCGATCTCCAGCGCGCGATCGATGTAGCTGATCGGGATCCCGTACTTATTGCCGCGCGTCGTGTAGTTGCCGATCACAAGCATGGGGTTTACCCGAATCATCGTGCGAATGTGCTTCTTCAGTTTCCTGGCGGTCTGCGCGATGTGCTGAAGATCCTCCAGACTATCGGCCGTGATGCACTGGATGCCGATCTGCGCCGCAAAGTGGAGATCCTGCGGCGTCTTAAACAGGTTCGTGAACGCGATCTGGCGCGGCTTGAAATCGGCGAGCAACCCGAGGATCACCTCGCCGACCGAACTGCAGTCGAGATCAAACCCCTCCTCGCGCGCGATCCGCAGGATCTCCAGGTTACTGTTGCACTTCACCGCATACTGGAGACCGATTGCGGGGCCGAAGACTTTTTTAAAACGCCGGAGGCGCGCCCGAATCTCGCTCTCGACCATGATGTAGACCGGCGTTCCGTACTTGTGGACAAGCTTGTCCACGGGCATGCCTTCGATCTGCAGCATCCCGTTTTTGTCCTGGGAGAGGAATCCCTCCCAGCGCTCGCGCATGTAGCGGCTGGAGATCCGCTTCTTCGGTTTCACCCGTGATGTTCTTCCGGACCCCGGAGGGGCGCTAGTCATCGCAGTAAGACAGGAAAAAATTTACAAGAACGCAAGTATAGGAATGCACAGTGGAATGTAAAGGAGTTTTTCAATGGAGGTGAAGCAGACACCGCTGCCGGGAACTCGGGTCCCGGTTACGATTAGATGTAAAGAAGATTTTTGTATCTCTGCGCACAAGATTTCCTCTCGTGAAGGACCTCCCTCTCCCCGCAGGAGAGGGTACGTATGAATTACATTTTTTATGTAGCACTTCCTTTGTTTAATTCCCGCACATGCTGAAATTAAGACAATGTTATCATTTAGATATCGAAGTGCCCTACAAAAGAGTCACTGCTGTCCCAGCTACTACGGCAATCAGAAAGATGCCCACAGCCAATAACACAGCA
>CAZUFJ010000035.1:0-10477 GCA_964619805.1 uncultured Candidatus Peribacteria bacterium
CGCCACTTCGCGCATTGCGTCGTAATCGATCTCCCCGGTCTCGACGTCTTTCATCTTGTAGCGGACGAACTTGAAGATCTTCGTGAGATACGTAACGGGGTGCCCGTGCGTCAGGTGCCCGCCATGGCTCAAGTCCATGCCCATCACGGTGTCGCCTGGCTCCAGGAGCGCGAAGTACATGGCGACGTTGGCCGGCGCTCCCGCGTGTGGCTGCACATTGGCATGACCGGCGTCGAAGAGCTGCTTGGCGCGTTCGATGGCCAGGTTCTCCACGGCATCCGTGAATTCCTGACCGCCGTAGTAGCGCTTTCCTGGGTATCCTTCGCTGTACTTGTTATTGAACACCGTGCCCATCGTCTCGAGCACGGCGGGGGAGATGTAGTTTTCTGATGCGATGAGTTCCACTCCGTCTGTTTGTCTCCGCATTTCACCTGCGAGAGCGGCGTAGACCGCTGGATCCTGGGCATTGAGTGCGGAAAAGGTCTGCATCGGGAGCACGAGGATACAGTAGGGCTAGAGCTAGGGCTAGGGTTAGGGCTAGGGCTAGGACCAGGGCTAGAGCTAGGGCTAGGGTTAGGGCTAGGGCTAGGACCAGGGCTAGGGCTAGGAATTAAAATAGACGCAAACAGACCGCAGCCTGGACATGCCTACTCCTCGAGTCTGAGCCTCGGAGTCAGAGACCGGCAGGCAGGCATCGGGTCCCGGTCAAACGATGCCGCGTGCAGTTATCACGCTGTCCACACGTTGGTCATGTGCTTCCTCTGGAATATTCGAAACGACCTGGCATTCGAGCGCCACTCCGTAGATGCGCGTGAGTGGATTTGCTTTCCGATGCTTTGCGATCCACACGTCATAGCCGCCGTTGCCACGGCCAATCCTATGGCCATTGCGATCGAAGGCGCGTCCGGGGATGAGTGCGATCGTGAGGAGTGCCGGATCGAGGGGTTCCGCTTCGCGCGAAGGCTCCGGAATGCGAAGCGCTCCCGGCAGAAGAGATTCTAAATCTTTCGCGCGTCGGAATGTGAAATTGCGATGCTCAAAACATGGGAGATAGAGTGCAATATTGCGTGCGAGAAGCTCTTTGAGGAGCGGGCGAATATCCGCTTCATCCGTGAGAGGAACGTATGCGGCGACGGTAAGCGATGGATCGTCTGGAAGAACTTTCAAAATTTCTCGACAGAGCGTGCGGCTCTCGGCTGCCCGTTTATGCGGGGGAAATTTCTGCAAGCGCTCTTTCATTGCAGCTCGAAGGAGATCTTTTTCTTCCATGATGAAAGCTTACAGGACGCCGGGACGCGGCGTCCCGGCTGCGCCACGGCGCTCGCGAACGCGCATGGCTGCCGGGAGAGGTTAGAATATTTCCGCAGCAGCTTCGGCCAAATTCACCATGTCTTTATTGGCACCCTCTGGTTCTGCATGTGTTTCTTCCTCCACTTTGCATGCAAGCTTCATCTGGCGTTTGAATATGCGTTCCAGTATCTCCTCTACATTCCTGCTCGCTTGGGTTTCGGCCACTTTGTCTCTGTGAAATGCAGAGCTGAAACTGAGCGTCACCGTTTTTTCCTTCACGTCGTGCACGCGTCCGTTCTTGAGTGACATTTTCACGGAAGGCGGCGTGATTCCGGCAACGATCTTCGTCCATGCGCTTCGTACTGCCTCCAGTGAAACCTCCGGTGCTTCCACAATCGCTTCGCTTCGCTTCGCCTCCGGTGCCGATGCTTCTATCGGGGCAGCCTTCGTCTCTGCTTTTTCCTTCGGAAGCTCGGGGTTTTTGCGCTTCAAAAAGCTCCGCTCCGCCTTTGCGCTGCTTGTCTCCGCATCCGTTTCCGTAAGCGAAAGCAGCGCGGATTCGAGCACCAATCCCGGCACGGGTGCCGAGCGAACATCGCGGATCGCGGTCAGCAGCACCTCGAGCATCGCGCGCAGATGCGCGGATTCCTTCCCCTCCGCAACCGCTGTGTGGAGCCCCTCGCGCATCGTGGTGAGTAATTGCCTGAGAAGTGTGTCGAGCGCGATGCCTGCATCCTCCACTTTGCGCACGGTCTCAAGGATTGACGCTTTGTCGCCCGCCTCGATCGCCGCAAGCACCGCATCCACATGCTCCTGACCCGATTCACCGACGCGTGATCGGATCTCTTCCGCCGTGATCTTCTCGAGTCCTCGCAATTGATCGAGCAGTGAAATCGCATCGCGCATGCCGCCCTGGGCATGATGAGCAATCGCGCGCAGCGCTGTTCTATCGGCCGGAATCCGCTCCTGGTCCGCAATGTATTGCAAGTGGCGGATGATGTCCTCCTCGCGCACGTGGCGGAAGGGAAACCGCTGGCAGCGCGATTGGATCGTCGCGGGCACTTTCTGCAATTCCGTCGTTGCGAGGATGAAGTACGCGTACTCTGGCGGCTCTTCCAGAGTTTTGAGAAGAGCGCTGAAAGCTCCTTTCGAGAGCATGTGCACTTCGTCGATGATGTAGATCTTGGCCGCGGAAACGACGGGCGTGAACTGGATCTTCTCGAGCAAATCGCGGATGTTATCGACGCCCGTGTTGCTCGCGGCATCGATCTCCAGCAGGTCTACCAAGCTCTCCTCCTCGACTGCTTTGATGATCTGCCTCTGGATCGTTTCGTCCTGGATGCCGCGCGTCAGGAGCATCTTCGCGAGGATCCGCGCGGTCGAGGTCTTGCCTGTGCCTCTGGGACCACTGAAGAGGTATGCATGTGCGATCTTGTCCTGCAGCACCGCATTCTCGAGCGTCGTGACGATGTGATCCTGGCCCACAACCTCGGTGAAATTCTTTGGCCGATACTTCTGATACAGGGACATGAGGGGAACAGTATAAGGCGGTCGTCGGGGTGAGGGCCAGCATGATCCCGAGCATCTTTGTTGTGCTACGGATGCCAAACTGACATACTATGTCCAATGAAGCGTTTTCCTATGTTTGTGGCGGCCACACTTCTTCTCGCCGCTTGTGTGGACATCACGGGCCTTTCGAAGAAATCAGCGAAGGTGCCGCGAGGGAATGTGAACGGAATCCTCGTCGAGGAATTCGGCGACTTCCAGTGCCCTGCATGCCAGGCTGCACACACCGCAATCAATGGCGTACTTCTTCAGCAGTACGGTAATCAGATCCGCTTTGAGTTCAAACATTTCCCGCTTCAGTCCATCCACCGCTATGCACTGGAGGCGGCGATGGCATCCGAATGTGCCGCAGATCAGGGGAAATTTTGGGAGTTTGTGGATACCGTGTACGAGAATCAGAAGGAACTATCCGAGAGGTCACTCAAGAACTGGGCTTCCTCGCTCGCACTTGATAGGGATCTGTTCAATCGGTGTCTCGATTCTGAAATCAAAGAAGATGCTGTCATTGGGGAGTATGAGGAAGGGAAAGATCGTGGCGTTTCCGGAACACCGACGTACTTCGTGAATGGCGTGAGGATGAAAACAGGGCTTCAGGAAATCAGCGCGGCGATTGAAGCAGCGTTGCAAGGGGCGATGCAGCGGCTGTGACGAGGAGTATGGTGGACGATACTGGGTTCGAACCAGTGACCTTGCGAATGTGAATCGCACGCTCTAACCAGCTGAGCTAATCGTCCAGGAAGACTATTGTAACAATCAGCTCGCAGCCGTGGAAGGCTGCTCTTCGGTATTTCACTAATGAACTAAACGAGAGCGCCCTTCCATGGGCGCGATTACTTCTTCGTAAATTCAGTGTCCGCGGAGAGGCGGCTTTCCTCGGGAAGTACTTGCCCCTGGTATTTGCTGCCTGGTTTCAGGTGATAGGGCATTTCAGCGGGGCTCGTCATCATTTCGAATGCCAACTGGCACACGCGCATACCGGGGTAGAGCGCGACGGGCATGCGGTTTAAGTTACTGATCTCGAGTGTGATCGTTCCCGAAAATCCGGGATCTACGAAGCCCGCCGTCGAATGGACGATAATGCCGAGTCTCCCGAGTGAGCTCCTGCCCTCCACCCGCACAACCAAGTCATCGGGCACCGTGATCGTCTCGCGCGTGACACCGAGGATGAATTCCCCAGGCTGCACGATGAAGGGATCACCGTCGGCAACGGTGATCGTGCGCATGTTCCCCTGGAACGTCTCGGGCTGCTTCGGATCGAGCACCGAGAAGCGGCTGTGCTCATAGAGCTTGAACACATTGCCGAGGCGCATGTCCATCGAGGATGCATGGATATGCTCTGCAAATTCGGCTGCGGGCGAGCTGATTTTGACGCGCCCTGATGCGAGTGCTGCCCGAATATCTTTGTCCGAGAGAATCATGGGAAGAAGGAAGCCGGGGTACACTAGCACACAAAGAGAAATCCAGGGGAAGTCTTTGCGGGGGACAGCCTCGGCCGGGTACTATCCTCCTCTATGGCCAAGACGCGGATAGCTGACGAGCAAGATGTTTCGAATTCTACGGAGGAAAAGGGCAAGCGGGATCCGGCCGAGCTCAAGGAGCAGCGCGATATCGTGCGGCAAAAATGTTTATCGGCCGTAGAGCGCGCGACGTCCTCCACGATTCTCGGCGATGCTGACGTGAAAGCATATTACGATGAGGTGCTCTCGGAATCGGCGCTTGAAATCGGTGGCTTTATGGAGCACCAAGAGAAGCTCCAAGCGATCCGTGAAATGGAACGACGATGGATTCCCGAAATCATCGAAGATGCGGCAAAACTTGAGCGCGAGTTCCGCGAAGATATAAGGGTGGCGAAGGAAGCGGGTGGTATCAGCGAGGCAGATGCCGCGAAGTGGATCGGGCGTCTCACGGATTCTTCAATTATCTATAGAAAGAAGAAGGAATTCATCAAAAATACATTTCTCGGGTGGCACCAAGGATGGATGAAGCTCGGCAAGGATCTTACTGACATCAAGAAAGATGTAGCCAAGCTCGGGGTGAATGCGAACTCAATGCCCGAGCTCCGAGCGATCAATGCTTCCGGATTCTTGGATAAGCATTTCCTGTATAAGCGATCGATGGCCGATGAAGCGATCGCCGCACTAAAAGCACTCCAACAAGGTGAATACGGCGGTGCAATGCACGATGAGAAGCTCTACGCAAAAGCAAGGAACATGCTTCAGGAAGCCGTGGACGGCAAATACCTGGCACCGTGGAAGATGGGGGAGTGGCTCCGGAAAATCTTTGAAAGTTCCGAAAATAAGCCTGAGCAAATTCGCGCATTTTTGGACGGCAAGACCAACGCATCACTCGGGCGACTGATGGAACGCTGGCGCGCGGTGCGCCAGGGTTTTGACCGCGTGGAGATGATGCGTGAGCAACACGGTACGCCACGCACGTTCCACTTCGTTCATGCGAATGTATTTTTGGGCTGGCACTACGAACGTCGCAAATCGTATGTCGCCGAGGCAGAGCGACGATTCGAGGATATTCAAAAGGTTCCGTACGAATTCCTCCAGATCCGGCACGAGCTGGATGCGAAGGGTTGGGATGCAGCGGAGGATCTGATTGCGACTGTCGACAGAAAGCCAATGAGCAAGGAAAACCAGGAGAAACTGGAGAGTATGAAGAAATATCTTCGGGAGCACAGCGGACACAAGCCGAAGCCGAAATCCGTGCAAACAGAGCAGGAAGTTTTTGAGGCAAATGATGATTTGCGTGCCGCACTTGATCAGATTCCGCATGCTGCGGTGAAGAATCGTTTTATCCGTGCGATGCAGTACGACTACGACACGCTCTGGGCGCTCTGTACGATGTACTACAACTGGGAGTGGTGCCGCAAGCGCAAATACAGTTCCAATGAGAAAGATCTCACGTTCCGGGAGATCGCTGAACAGTCGAAGTACGATCACATCAGGAACGGCCAGCCCCGCGGTTACGCGATCAACGACTTCACTGCCGACACGTCCGTGGAGCCCGCGGCGAGATCGGCGAATGACACACGTTCACCGCAGGTCATCCACGTCGACAACACCACGGATAACGGTACACTCCTCAAATACATCCATCACAATCGTCATAACCGCGCCGTGTGGTACTGGACGCGCATCACGGAGAAAGAGATTTCTTTCGAGAAAATCCAGGAAGTCATCCAGTACATCCAACCGATGATCAAGAGGAGCGCGCGCAAGATCTTCCATGCGGGCTACATTCCAAATTCTCACGGCGATCCTCACAAGCGAGGCCAGAACATATCGGCGGAGCGCTTGAAGCCTTCACTGCATTGATAGATTGCAACGAACATGTAGAATAGCGGCTCACTTTCCTTTTAACGTATGAAGAAGTCGATTATCTTTTGTCTGGGTACGCTGCTCCTCGCTGGCTGCGGTTCATCCAGAATATCAGCGCAGTTGCAGGAACGGTTGAAAAATCCGCTCTATGCGGAACAGTATTATGACCTCTTGCTCGACCGCATGGTGGATTTGAAGATCAAGGAAGATCCGATGCTGAAGAACGCAAAGAAAGCGAAGGTCGTGGAAGATACGCGGCTGGCTGCGCTCATGCAGACGCGGGAAGCGAACACCGCGCAGCGCCAGGGGACGATTGGCAATCTTATCTCGTCGTCGGAAGAAGTCGGCGGCGAAGTATTGCTTACGGATTCGTCGCTCTACTTGGGGCCCACATTCGAGACATATCCCGGGCCGTCGCTCCATGTGCTGATCACGACGGTCGTGGACCCGCGCGAAGGAACGTTCCCCGATCCGACGAGCATTGATCTTGGCGCCATTGAAGATCCCTTCGGTGCGCAGACGCTCGCCGTTCCAACGCTCGAGAATCTCACCGCGTACCGTACGGTTGTGATTTGGGACACCAAGCTGGAGCGGTTGTACGGATTTGCACAGCTTTCGAAATAGGTGAGAGGAAAGAACTACAGATATTTTTTCATTTGTTCTTTCCTCTCACTCGCTGGCTGTTGTTGCGACGCGCAGTGGATGGACCCGAATCCCCAGATGAGTTCGCGACAGTCGATGCCGACCACGTCGCGATCGGGGAAGCACTCTCGCAACGTCTTCAGCGCAATCGCATCCGAGGGTTGCGCGTACGTCGGCACGAGTACGACGCCATTTGCGATGTAGAAATTTGCGTAGCTGGCGGCCATGCGTCGTCCCTCGACCAAGAACGCTTTCGGCATCGGCATCTCAATACTATTCAAAAGTTTTCCCGTTTCATCCTTCATTCCTTGCAAACGCTTCAGGTTTTCCTGGAGCGGTGCGAAGTTGCGGTCGGTCTTGTCCGATTCAACGACGGTGATGACGGTATTTCGGTTCACGAAGCGCGTCAGATCATCCACGTGTCCCGTGGTGTCATCGCCTTCAATACCCTCCGAAAGCCACAGGATGTTCGTCACACCGAGAACATCCTGCAGCTTCTGCTCGATATCTTCCTTTGTGAGCTCCGGATTTCGATCCGGGGAGAGCAGGCAGCTCTCGGTCGTGAGCAGGCTCCCGGATCCGTTGACATCAATGGATCCGCCCTCGAGCACCATAGCGGCATCAAAGCGCTTGAAATCCTGAAGCGGCATCATTCCCGGAACGTCGTTGCCGATGAGCAGGTCTTGGTATTTGTTGCCGTAGGCGTTGTAGAGCCACTTTGTATAGGCGATCTCTTTTGCATTCTTTACGAAGATCGGACCGTAGTCGCGGAACCAAATATCGCCCGTTTCGATCTCGTGGATCTGGAGATTTTTACTGCCACGGAGTTTTGCTTCCGCGCGTTTACGGACTTCGCTATTCGGCACGAGAAGGTGCACGATTTCATGCCGAGTGAGTACTTCGATTATCTGGACGAACGCCTCCTCCGCGCCTTCCAGATGCCCATTCCATGTTTCCATGTTGTACGGCCACGAGAGCCAGGTAGCCTCGTGTTGCTCCCATTCGGCGGGCATGCGAAAACCTAACTCTGCCGGTGTGCTATCGAGCTTCGTCATTATTTTTGCAAGAGATCGTTGTAGAGATCGGGCCGGCGCTCCAAGAGAAACCTCCACGATGCCTGCATCTTTTTCGGATACGCACAATCGATCTCAGCCAGGAGCACTTGTTCCGTATCGTCACCTTTCGCGAGGAGCGTCGCATTGGGATCGGCGACGAACGAACCGCCGAAGAAATGCGTTGCTCCTTCCGTACCCACGCGGTTCACTGCAGCGACATACACGCAGTTTGCGGCAGCGTGGCCGACCTGTGCCGCCCTCCACATCTGCTCCCAATCCTCAGGAATTGTCGCATCCACAGGCAGAACATTGGCGTTATTGCCGATGGCAGTTGGATAGACGATCAGATCCGCACCCTTGAGTGTTGCCAGTCTCGCAAACTCTGGAAACCACTGGTCGTAGCAGATGCCGATAGCGATATTGCCGTACGGCGTCTGAAAGACCTCGATCGGTGTATTACCGCTGCCGAAATAGTCCTGCTCGTAGAATCCCGGGTCGTGCGGGATGTGTGCCTTGCGATACACACCGAGCGTTTTTCCGTCGGGCCCGAAGATGCACGATGTGTTGTAGCGCTTACCGTCTTCTTCCTCATAGATCGATCCGCCGACGAGAACGATCTGGAGCCGCGCTGCGAGCTCCGACAAAGCCTTACTCGTCGGACCGGGGATAGGCTCCGCTCGTGTAAATGCTTCTTTATTCTTCGGGACGATGCAGAAATATGGCCCTACGAAGAGCTCCGGTAGCACCACAATCTTGGCACCTTTCTTTGCTGCATCGGTCGTCAGTGCGACAGCTTTTTGCAGATTTTCTTCTTTCGAATCTGTCATCGCCATTTGGATGAGGCCGATTGTGACTTTTCCATTCGTCATGCGGAAAATTGTGATCGAAGTGAACGGAAGAATCAATTCTTCCGTTCACTTCCCGCAGCCGGGACGCCGCGTCCCGGTGAGGGCGCGGGCAGGCAACCTGCGCTGGTGTTTTTCTGTCTGATCTTTGCCAGCGCACGTTGCGTGCGTGCGCTCGGTGGGTACAATCGAGATGATTTTCCTTCCCAAGCCTCGCATGAAAAAGAAGTTCACGCAGCTATCACCCAACCTACGAAAGTTCATTGTGACGGATGAAAATAAAGCCGCTCACAGGGGCACCGTGTCGCAGTATGTTGCAAAGAGCAAGTCACCGGTCTCCGCATTCGCTAAGCGCACATTGCTTCATTGCAACGGGGGATCGACGATGCAGGCCGCACTCTGGCTAAAAGATCACTTAGATAATGGCGGCAAGTTGGTCGTGACGATTGCGGGGGCTCTGAGCTCATTCCAAGTCGGCGTGACGCTCGCGGAGCTCATCCGCAAAGATAGGGTGCATTTGGTTTCGGCGACGGCTGCGAACCACGAGGAGTCGTACTATCGCTACGTCGCGCATTCCCACTATGCCTATATTCCGCGCTATACCGAGTTGACGCCGGAGCAGGAAGCGGAACTGCGTGATGCGGGATTACGGAGAATTACTGATACGTTTTTGCCCGAAGACGAGAGCGTGCGCATTATGGAGCCGCATTTACTTGCGATGTGGAAGGACGCGCAGAAAAAAGGCAAGCGCTATTTCCCGCATGAATATTTCCGGCGATTGTTTGCGGAAGGCAAGATTCAGCCGGATGCGGGCGCGAACGCGGATGATTGCTGGGCATACGCCGCCTACAAAAAAAATATTCCGATCGTTATTCCGGGATTTGAAGATTCGACGATGGGCAATATCTTTGCGAGCTACTGCTACGACGGCAAGCACCGTAAGGACGACGGCCCAAGGCTTGATCCCATGATTATGAGAACGGGTCTTGAGTATTTTGGATTGCTCTACGATTGGTACATGAAAACGGCGAAGAAGAGTTCGATCGCATTCTTGCAGTTGGGCGGGGGGATTGCGGCGGACTTTCCGATTTGCGTTGTGCCTTCGTTGAAGCATGATTTACGTTTGAAGAATATCCGCGACTGGGCAGGATTTATCGAAATCGGTTCCTCGCCCATGTCCTATGGCTCTTACTACGGCGCCGGCGGCAAAGAAAAAATCACGTGGGACAAGCTCTCAACCTCGAGCTACTATCAGATCATTCAAAGCGACGTGACCGTCGTCTTCCCCTGGATCGCCGCGGTGTTATTGGGGTTGTAGAGGAGCGAAGTCGAAGGGTCTTCGATAAACTCAGACACTAAACCTTATTCCCTGAGCGAAGTCGAAGGGTTACCTATGACATGGAAATGGTACGTCTACATCATTGAGTGTATCGACCGAAGCTACTATACCGGCATGACATGGCAACCAGATAGTCGATGGACACAGCACTTGTCAGGGCTCGGATCTCGGTATACGGTAGAACACAAACCCAAACGACTCGCATATCTTGAAGAGTACGAAGATCTTGCGCAAGCGCGTCTTCGAGAAAAACAAATTAAAGGATGGACGCGTGCGAAGAAAGAGAAATTGATTCGTGGTGAGTGGGAGAAAGAGTGGGAATAATATTTCCTGAGCCTGTCGAGGGAACTTCTCGACTGTAACCTCGACGTTCGTCGAGGTTTTCGCTCGAAGAATAATATTTTGATTCATGAG